>NZ_JAAIUZ010000004.1:0-223889 GCF_010894375.1 Stenotrophomonas sp. B1-1
GTAGTCGCCCACCTTGGTGGGCGCGCGGCAGGTCCATGCCCACCAAGGTGGGCATCTACCAAAGCCCGGTTTCCCTCGCATCCTGTGCTCTGGTAGTCGCCCACCTTGGTGGGCGCGCGGCAGGTCCATGCCCACCAAGGTGGGCATCTACCAAAGCCCGGTTACCCTCGCATCCTGTGCTCTGGTAGTCGCCCACCTTGGTGGGCGCGCGGCAGGCCCATGCCCACCAAGGTGGGCATCTACCAAAGCCCCGTGCCCAAACGAACAAGGCCCGCCAATGGCGGGCCCTGTTCTCCACAGCCTGCGCTGCAGTGCGCCTTACAGCGCGCTGCCACCAAACTTGTGGGTGTACTGCAGGTTGATCGTGCGCCCCACCGTGTCGAACCAGGAAACGTCGTAGTAGGGGTACGCCGTGTACGAGGCGTCCTTCGGCGGCATCTTGTTGAACACGTTCACCACCGACAGCGACAGCCGCGCGTGGTCGTCGAAGCGGTACTGCACCGACGCGTTGTAGCGGTAGGTCGCCTTGATGTACGGGCTGTCCCCGCTGTCCCAGTCGAACACCTGGTCGTAGCTGTCCGAGGTCGGCAGCTTGCCCAGGCGCGAACCGTACACCGTGGCCGACCACGCCGCCTTCTCCCAGGTCACGCTCAGGCTGGTCTTGGTGCGCGGAATGTCGAAGCCACTGTTCACCGCGAACTGGTCTTCCACCGGATCGCCCGGGAACTGCTGGAAGTCGTGCTTCTTCACCCAGGTGTGGTTGCCGTTGAAGGAGAACTCGCCGATGCCGGTCTGCACGCGCCAGCGCAGGCCCACGTCCACACCCTGGGTGCGCTCGCGGGCGATGTTCACCGGGTTCACGTGCACGCCGTACAGGCGGCCGTCGTCGGTGCGGGTCACCCGGGCCAGGGCATCCACGCAGGTGGCCGAGGTGGCGTCCACCTCGCCCAGGCGGCAGGCCGCCTCGTCGCGCAGGATCGCGTCCACGTTCATGTCCTGCACCTGGTTGCGCATGTCGATGTCGAACCAGTCCGCGCTGATGTCGAAGCCGCCGCCGGGCGACCAGACGAAACCGGCGCTCCACGAGGTGCTGGTTTCCGGATCGAGGCGACGGTTGCCTTCGCGGCTGCGGATCAGGTTCTCTTCGTAGTCGCTGCAGTCATCGGCGCCGTCGCTCAGGCAGCCGTAGTAGTCGTTGCCGGCGGTCTCGTCGTTGCCGGGGCCGGCGTACACGTAGTGCAGGTCCGGCGCACGGAACGCGGTGCCGTAGGAGCCGCGCACCAGCAGCGTGTCGATCGGTCGCCACTCCAGGCCGCCACTCCAGGTGGCCTTGCCGATCGTGTTGCCCGAATAGCGGTACTGGTCGTAACGGCCGGCCACGCTCAGGTTCACGCTGTCCAGCAGCGGCATGCGCAGCTCGGCGGCGGTGGCCCAGCGGTTGCGCGAGCCTTCGCCGTTGGAATCCTTCCAGCTGTAGTAGTAGTACTGCGTGGCCAGCGGATCGGGGTTCAGTGCGTAGGCCTGCTGACCCACTTCCATGGTGGCGGCAAAACCGGCATCGCCGCCGGGCAGACCGAACAGCGCGCCATTGGTCAGGGTAAAGGCGGCCGTTTCCGTGCGCGACTTCGGCGTATAGGTGGTGCGCGCGGCGATCGAATCGTATTCGGCGCGGGTCAGCGGACGGTACAGGCGGTCCGGATCGGCGTTGTAGATCGGGAAGCCATCATCATCCTCGCCCAGCTGCGGGCCCAGGAACAGATCGTTGGCCTTGGCCGCCACGATCTGCGGCCAGCTGATCCGCGACTGGTACTGCGAATGGCTCAGCGCGGCTTCGTAATCCCAGTTGCCGGCCAGGTTGCCCTTGAAGCCGGTGGTCACGCTGAAGGTCTTCTGCGTGCTGCGCACCATGGCGTTGCGCAGGCCGCCCATTTCCTCCGGCGAGAACTGGCGCTGCCAGAACTCGATTTCACCGGTGGCGGCATTGTTGAAGTAGCCCGACTCGTCACCATCGGCGGCCATGCGGCCCCACGAGGTGACATCGCGCATCAGCGCCAGGCTGTGGTAGCCCAGCTGCACATCGGCGAACCACTGCTGGCCGTTGTCGAAGTCGTAGCTGAGCGAGGCGTAGCCATTGGCGCCGCGGCGCTTGCTGAGGATGGTGCCGTAGCCGATCGACGCATCGCTGCCGCAGTAGTAACCGTAGCGCGGGCGGAAGGCATGGTAGGTGCTGCCGTTGTTCTGCACGGCCAGGGCATCGCAGGTGGCCGCACCCGGGTCCAGGTAGTCATCGTTGTAGTCGGTGCGCAGGTAAGCGCGGCGGGCGATGCGCGAGCCCTCGGTGGGGCCGTCCTGGGTCGAATCCTGCTGTTCGCGCTCGTACGCCCACAGCGGGGTCTGCGACTGCAGCTCCATGCTGTACACCGCGTTGAAGTTGCCGCGGCTGAAGCCACTGGCCAGGCTCATGTCGAACGAGTCGCCGCCGCCTTCGGTGGTGGTGCCCATGCGCACGTCCACCGTGGTGCCATCGGCCTGCTTCTTCAGGATGAAGTTGACCACGCCGGCAATCGCATCCGAGCCGTAGATGGCCGAGGCGCTGCCGGTCAGCACTTCAATGCGCTCGATCATGCCCAGCGGAATGTTGGACACGTCGGTGAAGTTGCTGCGGCCCTGGAACGGCATCGGGAAGTCGGCAATGCGGCGGCCGTTGACCAGCACCAGCGTGTGGTTCGGGCCCAGCCCGCGCAGATCGACCTGCTGTGCGCCGGGCGAGAAGTCGGCGCCGCTGGACGACTGCTGGCTCTGCGTCTCGCCGCCGTTCTGGGTCATCGCGCGCAGCACGTCCGGCACGCTGGTGAAGCCGGCCGACTGGATCTGCTCGGCGCTGATCACGGTGATCGGTGCCGGGCCTTCCACCTGCGCACGCGGAATGCGCGAGCCGGTGACCTGCACCGCGTCCAATTGTTGAACCGAAGCGGTCGCCGGATCCTGGGCCGCGGCCGAAGCAGCCACCCCCATCAACGCCAGCTGGATCGACCACGCCATCGCCTGTCTACGCATGAAGAATTCCCGGAAGTGATGCCGGCCCGCAGAGGAGGGGCCCTGTCCCCCATTCAGTTTTCCCGGATGGGCGCGCGCATTTAACGCCTTTTTTATGTCCTTGACTACTGTCTTTCTATCTGGCAAAGAGTGAAAACGGTTGCAAGTCGATTCTGTTCAGGGAGATCAGCATGCGACGGGCCTTTTCCGGTCTCTGGCTTCGCCTGGCCCTGTGCACGGGGATCGCGCTGGTGTGGGCGCTCCCGGCCGCTGCACAGACCCTGCAGGATCCCGGCTTTGCCTATTACGAGACCGGCGACCTCGACGCGCCCCGACCGGGCCCGCGCGCGCCGGCGATGATGCTGATGGGCGGCGGCGAGTGGGTGCCGGAGGCCTTCCAGTGGTGGTTGCGGCAGGCGGGCAACGGCCGTGTGCTGATCCTGCGCGCCTCCGGCGGCGACGACCTGCAGCAACGCCTGCACAACGACATTGGCGGCACCACCGCGGTCCAGACCCTGGTCTTCGACAGTCGCCGCGGTGCCGACGATCCGGCCGTGCTGCGGGTGGTTGCGGCGGCCGACGCGATCTTCATCGCCGGCGGCGACCAGGCCCGCTACATCCGCTTCTGGAAGGGCACGGCGCTCAACCGGGCCCTCAATGCCCACGTCCGCGCCGGCAAGCCGATCGCTGGAACCAGTGCCGGGCTGGCGATCCTGGGTGGCTATGCCTATGGCGCGCTGGATGGCGGCAGCATCGATTCGGCCAGTGCGTTGGCCGACCCGCGTGGCGCGGCCGTCACCCTCGACCATGGCTTCCTGCAGATGCCTTACCTGCAGCGCGTGGTCACCGACACCCACTTCGACAAGCGCGACCGCCTCGGCCGCCTGATCGTCTTCGTCGCCCGGGCCGCGCAGGACAGTGGCGATCCGGACATGGTCGGCATCGGCGTGGACGAAGATACCGCCCTGTGCGTGGAGCCCGATGGCCAGGCCCGTGTCTACAGCGCGGACGGGCAGGGCAAGGTCTGGGTGGTGCGCCCCGGGCGTGGCGCCGACCACCTGGTCGACGGCGAGCCGCTGCGCTTCCATGCCGTGCCGGTCACGGTGGTCGCCTCGGGTGGCCGCCTGCGGCTTGATGATTTCCAGGCCGACGTGGACGATCAGATGCTGGCTGACATCGATGACGGCCTGATCGAGCTCACCCGCCGCTAGCGTCGGGCGTGGCCCGGCGCTATCGAACCTCATTCCCCTGGAGACGTACCCGATGAAACTGCGCCTGGCGCTGTCTGCCCTGTTGTCCCTGCCCCTGCTCGCGCAGGCGGCTGCACCCTCACCGCTGCTGGTCATCCATGGCGGCGCAGGCGTGGAGCGCAAGGACCTGTCGCCTGCCGAGGAAAAGGCGGCGCGCGACGCCTTGAAGGCGGCGTTGCTGAAGGGCCACGCCGAGCTGGCCGCGGGCCGCCCGGCGCTGGCCGCAGTGACGGCCGCGATCACCGTGCTGGAGGACGATCCGACCTTCAACGCAGGCAAGGGCGCGGTGTTCACCCATGACGGGCGCAACGAGCTGGATGCGGCGGTGATGGACGGCGCCAGCCAGGCCGCCGGTGCGGTGGCGGGCGTGCAGCGGGTGCGCAATCCGATCCTGCTGGCGCAGACGGTCATGCAGAAATCCCGCCACGTGATGATGGTGGGGCAGGGTGCCGAGGCGTTTGCCGCCGAGCAGGGCATCACCCTGGTCGATCCCTCCTACTTCCGTACCGAAAAGCGCTGGCAGCAGCTGCAGCGGGCACTGAAGGAAGAGGCCAGTGGCCAGGCCCATGCCGATCTGGAAACGGCCAGGCACTTCGGCACGGTCGGTGCGGTGGCGCTGGACGCGCAGGGCCATCTGGCGGCAGGCACCTCCACCGGCGGCATGACCAACAAGCGCTACGGTCGGGTCGGCGATTCGCCGATCATCGGCGCCGGCACCTGGGCCGACGCGCAGTGCGCCGTGTCCGGTACCGGCTGGGGTGAGTACTACATCCGTACCGCGGCGGCGCACGAGATCTGCGCGCGCATCCGCTACCAGGCGCAGTCGCCGGAACAGGCGGGCAGGGCGGTGATCAACGAGATGATTCCGAAGATGGGCGGCGACGGTGGCGCGATCGTGCTCGCCGCAGACGGAAAAATGGCCACGCCGTTCAACACCCAGGGCATGTATCGGGGCTGGATTGGCGCCAACGGTGTGCCACATGTCGCTATTTTCGCCAGCGATCCCCTGCCGCTTCCCGGGCAATAACCTTGTGCATCAAGGGGTTTGCAACAACGTGTGAAAAAAGTGGAAAAAAGCGTTGACAGCCCCCCGCCTCATCAGCAGAATAAGCGGCTCACCACCACACACCGCACCGCTTCGGCGGCACGGGATGGGGCGGTAAGGAGGGATACCCAAGCGGCCAACGGGGGCAGACTGTAAATCTGCTGGCTTACGCCTTCGGTGGTTCGAATCCACCTCCCTCCACCAGTTTCACGTTGTGACATTCCCGGCGCGGGAGTAGTTCAATGGTAGAACCTCAGCCTTCCAAGCTGATGGTGCGGGTTCGATTCCCGTCTCCCGCTCCATTGAATGAACTTTGAATATTATCGAGTTCGTGTCATAATGCAAAACTCGGCTCACGTAGCTCAGTCGGTAGAGCACTTCCTTGGTAAGGAAGAGGTCGAAGGTTCGATTCCTTTCGTGAGCACCATCTTAAGCATCACCTCTCAGACGAATTCGAGATAAGCAGCCATGGCCAAGGGTAAGTTCGAGCGCACCAAGCCGCACGTCAATGTCGGCACCATCGGTCACGTCGACCACGGCAAGACCACGCTGACCGCCGCACTGACCAAGATCGGTGCCGAGCGCTTCGGTGGTGAATTCAAGGACTACTCGGCGATCGACGCCGCGCCGGAAGAAAAGGCGCGTGGCATCACGATCTCGACCGCGCACGTCGAATACGAATCCACCACCCGTCACTACGCCCACGTCGATTGCCCGGGCCACGCTGACTACGTCAAGAACATGATCACCGGTGCCGCCCAGATGGACGGCGCGATCCTGGTGTGCTCGGCCGCTGACGGCCCGATGCCGCAGACCCGCGAGCACATCCTGCTGTCGCGTCAGGTCGGCGTGCCGTACATCGTCGTGTTCCTGAACAAGGCCGACATGGTTGACGATGCTGAGCTGCTGGAACTGGTCGAAATGGAAGTCCGCGAACTGCTGAGCAAGTACGAGTTCCCGGGCGACGACACCCCGATCATCTCGGGTTCGGCTCGTCTGGCGCTGGAGGGCGACCAGAGCGACATCGGCGTGCCGGCGATCATCAAGCTGGTCGACGCGCTGGACACCTGGATTCCGGAGCCGGAGCGTGCCGTCGACAAGCCGTTCCTGATGCCGGTGGAAGACGTGTTCTCGATCTCGGGCCGCGGCACCGTGGTGACCGGTCGTATCGAGCGCGGCGTGATCAAGGTCGGCGAAGAAATCGAAATCGTCGGCATCCGTCCGGTGCAGAAGACCACCGTGACCGGCGTCGAAATGTTCCGCAAGCTGCTGGACCAGGGCCAGGCAGGCGACAACGCCGGTCTGCTGCTGCGCGGCACCAAGCGTGACGACGTCGAGCGCGGCCAGGTTCTGGCCAAGCCGGGCACCATCAAGCCGCACACCACCTTCGAAGGCGAAGTGTACGTGCTGTCGAAGGACGAAGGCGGCCGTCACACCCCGTTCTTCAACGGCTACCGCCCGCAGTTCTACTTCCGTACCACCGACATCACCGGTAAGGCCAACCTGCCGGAAGGCGTCGAGATGGTGATGCCGGGCGACAACGTGAAGATGGTTGTCGAGCTGATCAACCCGGTGGCAATGGACGAAGGCCTGCGCTTCGCCATCCGCGAAGGCGGCCGTACCGTCGGCGCCGGCGTGGTCTCCAAGATCATCGCGTAAGCCTGCAGTGCCGGCGGTTGCATAGCGCCGCCGGTTACGCGAATGGCGGGCCGGGAACCTCGGTCCGCCTTCGCCGTCTAAGGGAAGGCAAGTTTCAATCTGTACGCCAGTAGCTCAATTGGCAGAGCAGCGGTCTCCAAAACCGCAGGTTGGGGGTTCGAGTCCCTCCTGGCGTGCCATCTGCCACCCTATCCAGCGGCCCAGCCGTCGCTAAAGCAGATATAGCCCGATGAATAGCAAGATCGAACACTCCAAGGATACTTCCGCCACCGGTGGGGATATCGTCAAGTACGCCCTGGCCTCGCTGCTGGTGCTGGCTGGTCTGTTCGTCTGGTTCTGGTTCTCCGCTGATTCCGGTCGTGCCACCCAGTTGGGGGCGTGGACGGGTCAGCTGCGTGCGTTGGCGGTGGTGGTCGGTCTGGTTGGCGGTGTCGGCGTGTTCATGCTGACCGGCAAGGGGCGCGACACCCGCGAATTCCTCTCCGAGTCGCGCTTCGAACTGCGCAAGGTGGTCTGGCCGACGCGCCAGGAAGCCGTTCGCATGACCTGGGTCGTGATTGTCGTGGTGGTCATCCTCAGTCTGCTGCTGGGTGGCTTCGACTTCCTGATCCAGAAACTGACTCAGTGGTTCCTGAGCCGCTAAGGAGAAATGCATGAAGCGTTGGTACGTCGTTCACGCCTATTCGGGCTTCGAGAAGTCGGTTGCGCAGGCCCTGCGTGATCGCATCGCCCGTGATGGCATGGAAGAGCGCTTCGGCGACGTCCTGGTCCCGACCGAAGAAGTGGTCGAGATGCGTGCCGGTCAGAAGCGTCGTTCCGAGCGCAAGTTCTTCCCGGGTTACGTGCTGGTCCAGATCGAGACCCACGAAGAAGCCGGCATTCCGCGCATCGACAACGAAAGCTGGCACCTGGTGAAGGAAACCCCGCGCGTGATGGGCTTCATCGGCGGCACCGCCGATCGTCCGCTGCCGATCGCCGATTCCGAAGCCGAGGCCATCCTGAACCGCGTTCAGGAAGGCGTGGAAAAGCCGCGCCCGAAGGTGCTGTTCGAGCCGGGCCAGATGGTCCGCGTCACCGACGGCCCGTTCAACGATTTCAATGGCGTCGTCGAAGAAGTCAACTACGAGAAGAGCCGTCTGCGCGTCTCGGTGCTGATCTTCGGTCGTGCCACCCCGGTCGAGCTCGAGTTCGGCCAGGTCGAAAAGGCCGTCTGACCGCCTGTAGAGTCGAGCCATGCTCGACTCTCGGCCTCGGAGGGTGGTTCAGTCGAGCATGGCTCGACTCTACAAGAGGAACCGGGCATTGCCCGGTTTCCTTCGTTTACGTGCTGCTTCAGGCACGTGAAGAAAAAACCTGCTATAGTGCGCGGCTCCCGCTGGGATGCCAGCGGAGCCAGGCCGCCGCAAGGTGGCCTTCGGCATGATTTCAAAACGCGATGCCGGGACGCGTGATTCCCGGTCCGATGGGGAGCCTGTTGTCGAAAGGCGCTAGCACCCGGAGAGCACTCAAATGGCAAAGAAAGTTGTCGGTTACATCAAGCTGCAGGTGAAGGCCGGTCAGGCCAACCCCTCGCCGCCGGTCGGTCCTGCGCTGGGTCAGCGCGGCCTGAACATCATGGAATTCTGCAAGGCGTTCAACGCTGCCACGCAGAAGCTCGAGCCGGGTCTGCCGGTTCCGGTGATCATCACGGCCTACTCGGACCGTACGTTCACCTTCATCACCAAGAGCACCCCGGCCACCACCCTGCTGAAGAAGGCCGCTGGCATCTCGTCGGGCTCCAAGCGCCCGAACACCGAGAAGGTCGGCAAGGTCACCCGTAAGCAGCTGGAAGAGATCGCCAAGGCGAAGGAACCGGATCTGACTGCCGCCGACCTGGACGCCGCCGTGCGTACCATCGCTGGCTCTGCCCGTTCCATGGGCCTCGTGGTGGAGGGTTAATAAGATGGCACAGACCAAGCGTGAGAAGGCCATCAAGGCCGCCGTTGTCCCGGGCAAGTCGTACGCCTTCGAGGACGCGATCAACATCCTGAAGAGCGCCACCAAGGCCAAGTTCGTCGAGTCGATCGACGTTGCCGTGCGCCTGGGCGTCGATGCGAAGAAGTCCGACCAGCAGGTCCGTGGCTCCACCGTGCTGCCGGCTGGTACCGGCAAGTCGGTCCGCGTTGCCGTGTTCGCTCCGGCCGGTGCCAAGGCTGACGAAGCCCTGGCCGCTGGCGCCGAAGCCGTCGGTATGGACGACCTGGCCGAGAAGATGCAGGCCGGCGATCTGAACTACGACGTCGTCATCGCGACCCCGGATGCCATGCGCGTCGTTGGTAAGCTGGGCACCGTGCTGGGCCCGCGCGGCCTGATGCCGAACCCGAAGGTCGGCACCGTTTCCCCGAACCCGGGTGAAGCCGTGAAGAACGCCAAGTCGGGCCAGGTCCGTTACCGCACCGACAAGGCCGGTATCATCCACTGCACCATCGGCAAGGCCGACTTCGCCGAAGACGCGCTGAAGTCGAACCTGACCGCGCTGCTGCTGGACCTGATCAAGGCCAAGCCGGCTACCTCGAAGGGCACCTACCTGCAGAAGGTTTCGGTCAGCTCGACGATGGGCCCGGGCGTCACCGTCGACCAGTCGTCGCTGACCCTGAAGTAATTGTTTCAAGCGGTCACGGTACCTTCGGGCACCGTGACCGTGACATTTGAAGGCATCGCCGGCCGTACACCGCCGGCGGTAGCCGTCAAAGACCGCAGGCGCGGTCGTGGCAATACCGGCGACGGGCACGGAAGCTCGATATGGCAGGGAGTCGCCGCCGGCGCAGCAATGACCGCTTAATCGATTCCCCGGAATCAACCTGCGTAGATGGTGCCCTTCTGGAGTTTTTCTGGTTCACGCACGTCTGGGATCTTCCCCGATTGCACTCCAGGTCTGGAACGGCCCACCCCCGGAACATCATTCCGATGTTCCCGGCGTCCAGGACGGATGCCGCACAGGACCGCACACGGCAGGAGCCGTAAGCGGAGTTCAATTGGAGGAGTGCAATGGCTCTCAATCTGTCCCAGAAGCAAGAAGTAGTCGCCGAGCTGGCAGACGTCGCCGCCAAGGCCCACTCCTTGATCGCAGCTGAATACGCTGGCACCACGGTCGCTCAGATGACCGCGATGCGTAAGCAGGCTCGTGAAACCGGTGTTTTCTTGAAGGTTGTCAAGAACACCCTGGCGTCGCGCGCTGTTGAAGGCACCGAGTTCGCAGTCGCACAGGACCAGATGGTTGGTCCGCTGCTGTACGCGTTCTCGCTCGAGGAGCCCGGCGCAGCCGGTCGCCTGATCAAGGAAGCCGCCAAGGGCAACGACAAGCTGAAGGCTAAGGTCGTCGCCATCGGTGGTGAAGTGTTCCCGGCAAGCCACGTCGACGTGCTGGCATCGCTGCCGACCCGCGACCAGGCCCTGGCCATGCTGGCCCGCGTCCTGACCGAGCCGGTCACGATGTTTGCCCGCGCCATCAAGGCAATCGGCGACAAGCAGGGTGGTGGCGACGTCGCCGCCGACGCTGCTGAACCGGCCGCCGAGACCGCCTGAGTTTCGACTAATCGTGGTTCCTGACGGAACCTCAATCCAGAAAAACATCCAAAGGTAATTATCATGTCCCTTACCAACGAACAGATCGTCGACGCCATCGCCGAGAAGTCCCTGATGGAAGTGATGGAGCTGGTCAAGGCCATCGAAGAAAAGTTCGGCGTCTCCGCCGCTGCTCCGGTTGCCGTGGCTGCTGCCGCTGGCCCGGCTGCCGCTGTTGAAGAGCAGACCGAATTCACCGTCACCCTGAAGACTGCCGGCGACAAGAAGGTCGAAGTCATCAAGGCCGTCCGCGCCATCACCGGCCTGGGCCTGAAGGAAGCGAAGGACCTGGCCGAAGCCGGTGGCGTCCTGAAGGAAGGCGCTTCGAAGGACGAAGCCGAGAAGATGAAGAAGGACCTGGAAGCTGCTGGCGCGACTGTCGAAGTCAAGTAAGCACTTCCCTTGCATCGTCATCGATTCACGGCGATGCAGCCAAGGCTGGGGGCGTAAGCCCCCGGCCTTTGGTCGTTCCTGCGGTGCTGTGGATCCGAACCCATCGGTAGATCCACGCCCTGCGTGGAACACGTCGGTAGATCCACGCCATGCGTGGATGCAACAAGCGGCAAAAAGCCCAACACGGGCTGCAGTCAAACCCCGGCCGGCCAGCGCAGCGCGCGGCAGCAGGGGCGCGGTAGCAGACGAGTTGGCAGTTGGAAGTAGCGGGAGAAGGCGTGCTGGTGCCGGCAATACCAGCGACTTCCAACTGACAATTTCAAGTTCCCTTCGGGTTGTGGACGCACGACCCGCACAACAAGGTGGAAGACCTCATGACGTCCTATTCGTTCACCGAAAAAAAGCGCATCCGCAAGGATTTCGGCAAGCAGCGCTCGATCCTGGAAGTTCCCTTCCTGCTCGCCATCCAGGTGGATTCCTACCGTGATTTCCTCCAGGAAAACGTCGATCCGGCCAAGCGCGCCGATTACGGCCTGCACGCTGCGCTGAAGTCGGTCTTCCCGATCGCCAGCTACAGCGGCAATGCCGCCCTGGAATACGTCGGCTACAAGCTGGGCGACCCGGTCTTCGACGAGCGTGAGTGCCGCCAGCGTGGCATGAGCTACGGCGCGCCGCTGCGCGTCACCGTGCGCCTGGTCATCTACGACCGTGAGTCGTCGACCAAGGCCATCAAGTACGTGAAGGAGCAGGAGGTCTATCTGGGCGAAATCCCGCTGATGACCGAAAACGGCACCTTCATCGTCAACGGCACCGAGCGCGTCATCGTCTCGCAGCTGCACCGCTCGCCGGGTGTGTTCTTCGACCACGACCGTGGCAAGACCCACAGCTCGGGCAAGCTGCTGTACAGCGCCCGCATCATTCCTTACCGCGGCTCCTGGCTGGACTTCGAGTTCGACCCGAAGGACGCGCTGTTCACCCGTATCGACCGCCGCCGCAAGCTGCCGGTGTCGATCCTGCTGCGCGCGCTTGGCTACAGCAACGAAGAGATGCTGGCCGAGTTCTTCGAGATCAACACCTTCCACATCAACCCGGATGAAGGCGTCCAGCTGGAGCTGGTGCCCGAGCGCCTGCGTGGCGAAACCCTGGGCTTCGACCTCGCCGACGGCGACAAGGTCATCGTGGAAGCCGGCAAGCGCATCACCGCGCGCCACATCAAGCAGCTGGAAGCCTCGGGCATTGCCGCCCTGGCCGTGCCGGACGACTACATCGTCGGCCGCATCCTGTCGCACGACGTGGTTGATGCGTCGACCGGTGAACTGCTGGCCCAGGCCAACGACGAAATCAGCGACGAACAGCTGCAGAACTTCCGCAAGGCCGGCGTCGATGCGGTGGGCACCCTGTGGGTGAACGACCTGGATCGTGGCCCGTACCTGTCCAACACCCTGCGCATCGATCCGACCAAGACCCAGCTGGAAGCCCTGGTCGAAATCTACCGCATGATGCGTCCGGGCGAGCCGCCGACCAAGGATGCCGCGCAGAACCTGTTCCACAACCTGTTCTTCACCTTCGAGCGCTACGACCTGTCCGCGGTCGGCCGCATGAAGTTCAACCGTCGCGTGGGCCGCAAGGAAACCACCGGCGAAGCCGTGCTGTACGACCGCAAGTACTACGGCGAGCGTAACGACGAAGAATCCAAGCGCCTGGTTGCCGCCCACGGCGACAGCTCCGACATCCTGGACGTGATCAAGGTCCTGACCGAGATCCGCAACGGTCGCGGCGTGGTCGATGACATCGATCACCTGGGCAACCGTCGCGTGCGTTCGGTCGGTGAAATGGCCGAAAACGTGTTCCGCGTGGGCCTGGTCCGCGTCGAGCGCGCGGTCAAGGAACGCCTGTCGATGGCCGAGTCCGAAGGCCTGACCCCGCAGGAGCTGATCAACGCCAAGCCGGTCGCCGCAGCCATCAAGGAGTTCTTCGGCTCCTCGCAGCTGTCGCAGTTCATGGACCAGAACAACCCGCTGTCGGAAGTGACCCACAAGCGTCGCGTCTCGGCCCTGGGCCCGGGCGGTCTGACCCGTGAGCGCGCCGGCTTCGAAGTGCGCGACGTGCACCCGACCCATTACGGCCGCGTCTGCACCATCGAAACCCCGGAAGGCCCGAACATCGGCCTGATCAACTCGCTGGCCGTGTACGCCCGCACCAACCAGTACGGTTTCCTCGAGACCCCGTACCGCAAGGTCGTGGACGGCAAGGTGTACGACGAAGTCGAATTCCTGTCGGCCATCGAAGAAAACGAGTACGTCATTGCGCAGGCCAACGCGCTGACCGACGCCAACAGCGTGCTGACCGAGCAGTTCGTTCCCTGCCGCTTCCAGGGCGAATCGCTGCTGAAGCCGCCGGCAGAAGTCCACTTCATGGACGTCTCGCCGATGCAGACCGTGTCGATCGCAGCCGCGCTGGTTCCGTTCCTGGAGCACGATGACGCCAACCGTGCACTGATGGGCGCCAACATGCAGCGCCAGGCCGTGCCGACCCTGCGTGCGCAGAAGCCGCTGGTGGGTACCGGCATCGAACGCGCCGTGGCCCGTGACTCGGGTGTGACCGTGAACGCCCGTCGTGGTGGCGAGATCGTGCAGATCGACGCCGCGCGCATCGTGGTGAAGGTGGTTGAAGAAGAAATCGTCGGCGCAACCGATGCCGGCGTGGACATCTACAACCTGGTCAAGTACACCCGTTCGAACCAGAACACCTGCATCAACCAGCGTCCGCTGGTCCAGGTGGGCGACATCATCGCCCGCGGCGACGTGCTGGCCGACGGTCCGTCCACCGACATCGGCGAACTGGCCCTGGGCCAGAACATGCTGATCGCGTTCATGCCGTGGAACGGCTACAACTTCGAAGACTCCATCCTGCTCTCCGAGCGCGTGGTGGAAGAGGATCGTTACACCACGATCCACATCGAAGAGCTGACCTGCGTTGCGCGTGACACCAAGCTGGGGCCGGAGGAAATCTCCGCCGACATCCCGAACGTTTCCGAGCAGGCGCTGAACCGCCTGGACGAAAGCGGCGTGGTGTACATCGGTGCCGAAGTCCGCGCCGGCGACATCATGGTCGGCAAGGTCACCCCGAAGGGCGAAAGCCAGCTGACCCCGGAAGAGAAGCTGCTGCGCGCGATCTTCGGCGAGAAGGCTTCGGACGTGAAGGACAGCTCGCTGCGCGTTCCGCCGGGCATGGACGGCACCGTCATCGACGTGCAGGTCTTCACCCGCGATGGCATCGAGAAGGACAAGCGCGCCCGTCAGATCGAAGAGTCTGAAATCAAGCGCGTCAAGAAGGACTTCGACGACCAGTTCCGCATCCTGGAAGCGGCCATCTACATGCGTCTGCGTTCGCAGATCGTGGGCAAGGTGGTCAACGGTGGCGCCGGCCTGAAGAAGGGCGACGTGATCTCCGACGCCTTCCTGGACGGTCTGAAGAAGGCCGACTGGTTCGCCCTGCGCATGAAGGACGAGGACGCTTCGGAAGCCATCGAGCGCGCACAGAAGCAGATCCAGGCGCACGAGAAGGAATTCGAGCGTCGCTTCGCCGACAAGCGCGGCAAGATCACCGCCGGCGACGACCTCGCCCCGGGCGTGCTGAAGATGGTCAAGGTGTTCCTGGCCGTGAAGCGCCGCATCCAGCCGGGCGACAAGATGGCAGGCCGCCACGGCAACAAGGGTGTGGTGTCCAACGTGGTGCCGGTCGAGGACATGCCGTACATGGCCTCGGGCGAAACCGTGGACATCGTGCTGAACCCGCTGGGCGTGCCGTCGCGTATGAACATCGGGCAGATCCTGGAAGTGCACCTGGGCTGGGCCGCCAAGGGTCTGGGTCGCAAGATCCAGGCGATGATGGAAGCCCAGGCGGCCGTGGCCGACCTGCGCAAGTTCCTGGACGACATCTACAACCACGATGACACCAACGTGGCCAACCGTGTCGACCTGTCGCAGTTCAGCGACGAGGAACTGCTGCGCCTGGCCCGCAACCTGACCGACGGCGTGCCGATGGCCACCCCGGTGTTCGACGGTGCCACCGAAGCGGAAATCAAGCGCATGCTGGAACTGGCCGACCTGCCGAGCAGTGGCCAGACCCAGCTGTACGACGGCCGCACCGGTGAAGCCTTCGATCGCCACACCACCGTTGGCTACATGCACTACCTGAAGCTGAACCACCTGGTCGACGACAAGATGCACGCCCGTTCGACCGGTCCGTACTCGCTCGTCACCCAGCAGCCGCTGGGCGGCAAGGCGCAGTTCGGCGGCCAGCGCTTCGGTGAAATGGAAGTCTGGGCGCTGGAAGCCTACGGCGCGGCCTACACCCTGCAGGAAATGCTGACGGTGAAGTCCGATGACGTGCAGGGCCGCAACCAGATGTACAAGAACATCGTCGACGGTGAGCACGAGATGGTCGCGGGCATGCCGGAATCCTTCAACGTGCTCGTGAAGGAAATCCGCTCGCTGGCCATCAACATGGAACTGGAAGACAACTGATCCATGCCGGCGCGGCGGTTACCGCCGCCGCGCCGCTGGCAGTGAACTGAAAGCCCATCGACACAGCATTCCTCCTTTCGGAGAACACCATGAAAGACCTGCTCAACCTCTTCAACCAGCAGCGCCAGACGCTGGACTTCGACGCGATCAAGATCGCGCTGGCCTCGCCGGACCTGATCCGCTCGTGGTCCTTCGGCGAAGTGAAGAAGCCGGAAACCATCAACTACCGTACCTTCAAGCCGGAACGTGACGGCCTGTTCTGCGCCGCCATCTTCGGCCCGGTGAAGGACTACGAGTGCCTGTGCGGCAAGTACAAGCGCATGAAGCACCGCGGCGTGGTCTGCGAAAAGTGCGGCACCGAAGTGACCCTGGCCAAGGTGCGCCGCGAGCGCATGGGCCACATCGACCTGGCATCGCCGGTCGCGCACATCTGGTTCCTGAAGTCGCTGCCGTCGCGCATCGGCCTGATGCTGGACATGACCCTGCGCGACATCGAGCGCGTGCTGTACTTCGAAGCCTACGTGGTGACCGAGCCGGGCCTGACCGCCCTGGAGCGCCGCCAGCTGCTGACCGAAGAACAGTACCTGCAGGCCCGCCAGGAGCACGGTGACGACTTCGACGCCGCCATGGGCGCCGAGGCCGTGTACGAACTGCTGCGCACCATCGACCTGCAGTCGGAAATGACCCGCCTGCGCGAAGAAATCGCCAGCACCGGTTCGGAAACCAAGCTGAAGCGACTGACCAAGCGCATCAAGCTGATCGAAGCCTTCCTGGAATCGGGCAACCGTCCGGAATGGATGGTCATGACCGTGCTGCCGGTGCTGCCGCCGGACCTGCGTCCGCTGGTCCCGCTGGACGGCGGCCGCTTCGCGACCTCCGACCTGAACGACCTGTACCGCCGCGTCATCAACCGTAACAACCGCCTGCGCCGCCTGCTCGAACTGAGCGCGCCGGACATCATCGTGCGCAATGAAAAGCGCATGCTGCAGGAATCGGTCGATGCGCTGCTGGACAACGGCCGTCGCGGCCGTGCCATCACCGGCACCAACAAGCGCCCGCTGAAGTCGCTGGCCGACATGATCAAGGGCAAGCAGGGTCGCTTCCGCCAGAACCTGCTGGGCAAGCGCGTGGACTACTCGGGCCGTTCGGTCATCGTGGTCGGTCCGTACCTGCGCCTGCACCAGTGCGGCCTGCCGAAGAAGATGGCGCTGGAACTGTTCAAGCCGTTCGTCTTCGCCAAGCTGCAGCGTCGTGGCCTGGCCACCACCATCAAGGCCGCCAAGAAGCTGGTCGAGCGCGAAGAAGCCGAAGTCTGGGACATCCTGGAAGAGGTCATCCGCGAACACCCGGTGATGCTGAACCGTGCGCCGACCCTGCACCGTCTGGGCATCCAGGCGTTCGAGCCGGTGCTGATCGAAGGCAAGGCCATCCAGCTGCACCCGCTGGTCTGCACCGCGTTCAACGCCGACTTCGACGGTGACCAGATGGCCGTCCACGTGCCGCTCTCGCTGGAAGCCCAGCTGGAAGCGCGTGCGCTGATGATGTCCACCAACAACATCCTGTCGCCGGCCAACGGCGAGCCGATCATCGTGCCGTCGCAGGACGTCGTGCTGGGTCTGTACTACATGACCCGCTCGCTGGAAAACAAGAAGGGCGAGGGCATGGCCTTCGCCAACATCGCCGAAGTCAAGCGCGCCTACGACAACCGCGTGGTGGAACTGCACGCGCGCGTCAAGGTCCGCATCACCGAAGTGGTGACCGACGAGGAAGGCAACAAGCAGAACAAGACCTCGATCGTGGACACCACGATCGGTCGCGCCCTGCTGGCTGAAATCCTGCCGGAAGGCCTGCCGTTCGCGCTGGCCAACACCGAGCTGACCAAGAAGAACATCAGCCGCCTGATCAACTCCAGCTACCGCCAGCTGGGTCTGAAGGACACGGTCGTGTTCGCCGACAAGCTGATGTACACCGGCTTCGCCTACGCGACCCGCGCCGGCGTCTCCATCGGCATCGACGACATGCTGATCCCCGACGAGAAGAAGGGCATCCTCACCGAGGCCGAAGCCGAAGTGCTGGAAATCCAGGAGCAGTACCAGTCGGGCCTGGTCACCGCCGGCGAGCGCTACAACAAGGTGGTCGACATCTGGTCGCGTACCAATGAACGCATCGCCAAGGCGATGATGGACACCATTGGTACCGAGAAGGTGGTCAACGCCAAGGGCGAAACCATCGACCAGAAGTCGATGAACTCGCTGTACATCATGGCCGACTCCGGTGCGCGAGGCAGCCAGGCGCAGATCCGTCAGCTGGCCGGCATGCGCGGCCTGATGGCCCGTCCCGATGGCTCGATCATCGAGACGCCCATCAAGGCGAACTTCCGCGAAGGCCTGAACGTGCAGGAGTACTTCAACTCCACCCACGGTGCCCGTAAGGGTCTGGCCGATACCGCGCTGAAGACCGCGAACTCGGGTTACCTGACCCGTCGTCTGGTCGACGTGGCGCAGGACGTGGTGATCACCGAGGTGGATTGCGGTACCACCGAAGGCCTGATCATGACCCCGATCGTGGAAGGCGGCGACGTGGTCGAGCCGTTGAAGGACCGCGTGCTGGGTCGCGTGGTTGCCGAGGACGTGTTCCTGCCGGGCAACGACGAAGATCCGATCGTGACCCGCAACACCCTGCTCGACGAAGCCTGGGTGGCCAAGCTGGAAGATGCCGGCGTGCAGACCATCAAGGTCCGCTCGACCATCTCCTGCGAATCGGCCTTCGGCGTCTGCGCTCGCTGCTACGGCCGCGATCTGGCCCGTGGCCACCTGGTCAACATCGGTGAAGCGGTCGGCGTCATCGCCGCCCAGTCCATCGGTGAGCCGGGTACCCAGCTGACCATGCGTACGTTCCACATCGGTGGTGCGGCGTCGCGAGCTGCTGCGGTCGACAACATCACCGTCAAGACCACCGGTTCGGTCAAGTTCAGCAACCTCAAGTCGGTCGAGCACGCCAACGGCTCGCTGGTGGCAGTGTCGCGCTCGGGCGAAATCTCGGTGCTCGATGCCCACGGCCGTGAGCGTGAGCGTTACAAGCTGCCGTACGGTGCCACCATCACGTCCAAGGACGGTGATGCGATCAAGGCTGGCCAGACCGTGGCCAACTGGGATCCGCATAACCACCCGATCGTGTCGGAAGTGGCCGGTTTCATCCGCTTCATCGACTTCGTCGACGGCATCACCGTCATCGAAAAGACCGATGAACTGACCGGTCTGGCTTCGCGCGAAATCACCGATCCGAAGCGTCGTGGTGCACAGGCCAAGGACCTGCGCCCGATCGTGCGCATCGTCGACGCCAAGGGCAACGACCTGTCCATCCCGGGCACCGATCTGCCGGCGCAGTACCTGCTGCCGCCGCGTTCGATCGTCAACCTGCAGGACGGCGCGCCGGTGGGCGTGGGCGACGTGGTCGCCAAGATCCCGCAGGAAGCGTCCAAGACCCGCGACATCACCGGTGGTCTGCCGCGCGTGGCCGATCTGTTCGAAGCGCGCAAGCCGAAGGATCCGGCGGTGCTGGCCGAGCGTTCGGGCATCATCAGCTTCGGTAAGGACACCAAGGGCAAGCAGCGCCTGATCATCAAGGACACCGATGGTTCGGAACACGAAGAGCTGATTCCGAAGTACCGCCAGGTGATCGTGTTCGAAGGTGAGCACGTGACCAAGGGCGAAACCATCGTGGACGGCGAACCGAGCCCGCAGGACATCCTGCGTCTGCTGGGTGTCGAACCGCTGGCCGCCTATCTGGTGAAGGAAATCCAGGACGTGTACCGCCTGCAGGGCGTGAAGATCAACGACAAGCACATCGAAGTCATCACCCGCCAGATGCTGCGCAAGGTCGAGATCACCGACCAGGGCAGCAGCAAGTTCCTGAACGGTGAACAGGTGGAGCGTCAGCGCGTGATCGAGGAGAATGCGCGCCTGGCCACCCGCAGCGAACTGCCGGCTCACTTCGATCCGGTGCTGCTGGGTATCACCAAGGCATCGCTGGCCACCGAATCGTTCATCTCGGCGGCGTCGTTCCAGGAAACCACCCGCGTGCTGACCGAAGCTGCCGTCCGCGGCACCAAGGACAACCTGCGCGGCCTGAAGGAAAACGTCATCGTCGGCCGTCTGATTCCGGCCGGTACCGGCCTGTCCTACCACAGCAGCCGCCGTCGTGGCGCTTCGGGTCTCACCGACTCGGAGATGCAGGCCCTGACCGGTACCCCGGCCGCGGCTGAAGCACCGGCCGCCGAAGTGGAAGCTGAACAGGCTTCGGAAGACTGAAATACCGGTCCGGCCGCAACGCCGGACCACCCCGTCGGTGCAACGACGGGATTGGGACAGGGCAGGGTGGACCGCTCGCGGTTCACCCGGCCAACCTGAACGGGGTACATGGAGGCCCCCCAGTAACGTTCCAGGATCAGGAACGGGCTTGACAGAACGCGTTTGACTGCGTTCCTGACAGGTTGCTACAATCGTCTGTCTCAGCAGGCCAGAAATTTGGCCTGCTTTAACATTTCCGCATCTCTGGCCGGATTTCCGGCCACCAATCAGAAGAACCTACTGATGGCGACGATCAACCAGCTGGTCCGCAAGCCGCGGCAAGCTACTACGTACAAGAGTGCCTCGCCGGCGCTCGATAAGTGCCCGCAGCGCCGTGGCGTCTGCACGCGCGTCTACACCACCACCCCGAAGAAGCCGAACTCGGCTCTGCGCAAGGTTGCCAAGGTCCGCCTGACCAACCAGGAAGAAGTCATTTCCTACATCGGCGGTGAAGGCCACAACCTGCAGGAGCACTCCGTGGTCCTGATCCGTGGCGGTCGCGTCAAGGATCTGCCGGGTGTGCGTTACCACACCGTTCGTGGCTCGCTCGACGCCGCCGGCGTTGCCAAGCGTCGCCAGGCCCGTTCCAAGTACGGCGCCAAGCGTCCGAAGGCATAAGGAGAGACCACTATGTCGCGTAAGGGTAATACTCCGCAGCGTTCCGTCCTGCCGGATCCGAAGCACGGAAGCGAAACCATCGCCCGTTTCATCAACATGGTCATGCAGAGCGGCAAGAAGTCCGTCGCTGAAAAGATCGTGTACGGTGCCATGGACGTCATCTCCGAGAAGAACGCCAACTCGATCGAGCTGGTGCAGAAGGCTCTGGACAACGTCGCACCGGCGGTCGAAGTGAAGTCGCGTCGCGTCGGCGGCGCCACCTACCAGGTGCCGGTCGAAGTGCGCGCCTCGCGCAAGATGGCCCTGGCCATGCGTTGGCTGATCGACTCCGCGCGCAAGCGTGGTGAGAACACCATGCCGAAGAAGCTGGCTGCTGAACTGATCGACGCCGCGGAAAACCGTGGTGGCGCCATCAAGAAGCGCGAAGAAACCCACCGCATGGCCGAAGCCAACAAGGCATTCGCCCACTACCGCTGGTGAGTTTGACGGCCTTGTAAAACAGGCAGGGCAGCACCATCACGGTGCTGCCTCGCGGCCCCAGAAGGGCTGCGCCAATCCGAAGGCCGCCGCAAGGCGGCGTTCGGCCATCCGAAATCCAAGAAATCTGAGAGGCTCCCCGTGGCCCGTTCCACTCCCATCGAGCGTTACCGTAACTTCGGCATCATGGCCCACATCGATGCCGGCAAGACCACCACGTCCGAGCGCATCCTGTTCTACACCGGCAAGAGCCACAAGATCGGTGAAGTGCACGACGGCGCCGCCACCATGGACTGGATGGAGCAGGAACAGGAACGTGGCATCACGATCCAGTCCGCTGCCACCACCGCGTTCTGGAAGGGCATGGACAAGTCCCTGCCGGAGCACCGCTTCAACATCATCGACACCCCCGGGCACGTCGACTTCACCATCGAAGTGGAGCGCTCGCTGCGCGTGCTCGACGGTGCGGTGTTCGTGCTGTGTGCCGTCGGTGGCGTGCAGCCGCAGTCGGAAACCGTGTGGCGCCAGGCCAACCGCTACAAGGTGCCGCGCATTGCGTTCGTCAACAAGATGGACCGCACCGGCGCCAACTTCTACAAGGTCCGTGACCAGCTGAAGGCCAAGCTCGGCGCCGTCGCCGTGCCGATGCAGCTGCCGATCGGCGCTGAAGAAGGCTTCAAGGGCGTTGTCGACCTGCTGAAGATGAAGGCCATCCACTGGGATGAAGCTTCGCAGGGCATGAAGTTCGAGTACGGCGAAATCCCGGCCGAGCTGCAGGAAAAGGCTGAAGAAGCCCGTACCTTCATGATCGAGACCGCGGCTGAAGCCAGCGAAGAGCTGATGGAAAAGTACCTGGGCGGCGAAGAGCTGGCCGAGTCGGAAATCATCAACGCGCTGCGTACCCGTACCCTGGCCACCGAAATCGTCCCGATGTACTGCGGTTCGGCGTTCAAGAACAAGGGCGTGCAGGCCATGCTGGACGGCGTGATCCAGCTGCTGCCGTCGCCGGTTGACGTGCCGGACGTGACCGGTACCGACGTGGACGACGAAAACGTCGCCATGACCCGCAAGTCCGACGACAAGGCTCCGTTCTCGTCGCTGGCCTTCAAGATCATCACCGACCCGTTCGTCGGCGCGCTGACCTTCTTCCGTGTCTACTCGGGCACCCTGAATGGCGGCGACACCGTGCTGAACTCGGTGAAGGGCAAGAAGGAGCGCATCGGCCGCATCCTGCAGATGCACTCGAACAACCGCGAAGAAATCAAGGAAGTTCTGGCCGGTGACATCGCCGCTGCCGTGGGCCTGAAGGACACCACCACCGGTGACACCCTGTGCTCGATCGACCAGCCGATCATCCTGGAGCGCATGACGTTCCCGGAGCCGGTGATCTCGATGGCCGTCGAACCGAAGACCAAGTCGGACCAGGAAAAGATGGGTCTGGCCCTGGGCCGTCTGGCGCAGGAAGATCCGTCGTTCCGCGTCAAGACCGACGAAGAATCCGGCCAGACCATCATCTCGGGCATGGGCGAGCTGCACCTGGACATCATCGTCGACCGCCTGAAGCGCGAGTTCAACGTTGAAGCCAACGTCGGCGCGCCGCAGGTGGCCTACCGCGAAACCATCACCCTGGCTGACGTGAAGTCGGACTACAAGCACGCCAAGCAGTCCGGTGGTAAGGGTCAGTACGGTCACGTCGTGATCGAACTGTCGCCGATCACCGCTGAAGACCGTGCCGATGCCAAGATCGCTCCGCTGATCAAGGACGACTTCCTGTTCATCAACGACATCACCGGTGGTGTGATTCCGAAGGAATTCATCCCGTCGATCGAAAAGGGCCTGCGCGAAACCATCACCAGCGGTCCGCTGGCTGGCTTCCCGGTCGTGGACGTCAAGGTGAAGCTGGTGTTCGGCTCGTACCACGACGTCGACTCGTCGGAAATGGCGTTCAAGCTGGCCTCGTCGATGGCCTTCAAGCAGGGCTTCTCCAAGGCCAAGCCGGTCCTGCTGGAGCCGATCATGAAGGTCGAGATCGTGACCCCGGAAGACTACCAGGGTGACGTGATGGGCGACGTCAGCCGTCGTCGCGGCGTGCTGCAGGGTTCCGACACCACCGGTGACGGCTCCGCTTCGATCATCAACGCGATGATCCCGCTGGGTGAAATGTTCGGCTACGCCACTGCGCTGCGTTCGCAGACCCAGGGCCGCGCCACCTTCACCATGGAATTCGACCATTACGAGCCGGCGCCGAACAACATCGCCGAAGCCGTCATGAAGAAGGGCTGAGCCTCGCTCAGCCTCTCCTGAAAACCACTTTCAAAATCAAGGTAAACAACAATGGCAAAGGGTAAGTTCGAGCGCACCAAGCCGCACGTCAACGTCGGCACCATCGGTCACGTCGACCATGGCAAGACCACGCTGACCGCCGCACTGACCAAGATCGGTGCCGAGCGCTTCGGTGGCGAATTCAAGGATTACTCGGCAATCGACGCCGCTCCGGAAGAGAAGGCTCGTGGTATCACGATCTCGACCGCGCACGTCGAATACGAATCCACCACCCGTCACTACGCTCACGTCGATTGCCCGGGCCACGCTGACTACGTCAAGAACATGATCACCGGTGCCGCCCAGATGGACGGCGCGATCCTGGTGTGCTCGGCCGCTGACGGCCCGATGCCGCAGACCCGCGAGCACATCCTGCTGTCGCGTCAGGTCGGCGTGCCGTACATCGTCGTGTTCCTGAACAAGGCCGACATGGTTGACGATGCTGAGCTGCTGGAACTGGTCGAAATGGAAGTCCGCGAACTGCTGAGCAAGTACGAGTTCCCGGGCGACGACACCCCGATCATCTCGGGTTCGGCTCGTCTGGCGCTGGAGGGCGACCAGAGCGACATCGGCGTGCCGGCGATCATCAAGCTGGTCGACGCGCTGGACACCTGGATTCCGGAGCCGGAGCGTGCCGTCGACAAGCCGTTCCTGATGCCGGTGGAAGACGTGTTCTCGATCTCGGGCCGCGGCACCGTGGTGACCGGTCGTATCGAGCGCGGCGTGATCAAGGTCGGCGAAGAAATCGAAATCGTCGGCATCCGTCCGGTGCAGAAGACCACCGTGACCGGCGTCGAAATGTTCCGCAAGCTGCTGGACCAGGGCCAGGCAGGCGACAACGCCGGTCTGCTGCTGCGCGGCACCAAGCGTGACGACGTCGAGCGCGGCCAGGTTCTGGCCAAGCCGGGCACCATCAAGCCGCACACCACCTTCGAAGGCGAAGTGTACGTGCTGTCGAAGGACGAAGGCGGCCGTCACACCCCGTTCTTCAACGGCTACCGCCCGCAGTTCTACTTCCGTACCACCGACATCACCGGTAAGGCCAACCTGCCGGAAGGCGTCGAGATGGTGATGCCGGGCGACAACGTGAAGATGGTTGTCGAGCTGATCAACCCGGTGGCAATGGACGAAGGCCTGCGCTTCGCCATCCGCGAAGGCGGCCGTACCGTCGGCGCCGGCGTGGTCTCGAAGATCATCGCGTAATCTGGTAGTATCTGCGCCCCGATGTTGCCTGGGTAGGGCATCGGGGCGTATCAAATGGGAAAGCAGGCACAGGATGTGCCTTGTGTTCCCCGGACCAGGAACGGTCAATGCCATTCAGGCGGCGTCAACAGGCAACTGTTGACAGCTGCCTTGCGTGCCATTATGCTTCCACGTCTGGGCAGACCGGGAAACTGGCCTGCCTACGTTTTTGGGGTCTATGGATTGACCTTGTCGGCCTGCAGGAGTGCGGGCCGTCTGTATTCAGGGATTTCACGGGACAAAGCAACCCAGAGGCTTTGTCTGTCGCTCTTTTAACGAAGGAACCTACCGCCATGGCGGACCAAAAGATCCGGATCCGGCTGAAAGCGTTCGATCATCGTCTGATCGACCGTTCGGCCAGCGAGATCGTTGAAACGGCCAAGCGGACCGGCGCGCAAGTGCGTGGCCCGATCCCGCTGCCGACCAAGATCGAGCGTTACACCGTCCTCGTTTCCCCGCACGTCGACAAGGACGCGCGTGACCAGTACGAGACCCGCACGCACAAGCGCGTGCTCGATATCGTTGACCCGAATGACAAGACCGTGGACGCGCTGATGAAGCTCGAACTGGCTGCCGGCGTCGACGTTCAGATCAAGCTGACCTGAGGACTACGACCATGACGAAGAAGTATTCGTTGGGCTTCGTGGGCCGCAAGGCTGGCATGAGCCGCGTGTTCACTGAAGATGGCCGCTCCATCCCGGTGACCCTGATCGAAGCAACCCCCAACCGCATCGCGCAGATCAAGACCGTCGAAACCGACGGCTACAGCGCCGTGCAGGTGACCGTCGGCGCGCGTCGCGCTGCCCTGGTCAACAAGCCGGAAGCCGGCCACTTCGCCAAGGCGAAGGTGGAAGCGGGTCGTGGCCTGTGGGAATTCCGCGTTGAAGACGCGCAGCTCGGCGATTTCGCCGTTGGCGGCGAAGTCAAGGCGGACATCTTCGAAGTCGGCCAGATCGTCGACGTCCAGGGTGTCACCAAGGGTAAGGGTTTCCAGGGCACCATCAAGCGCCACAACTTCCGTATGGGCGATGCAACCCACGGTAACTCGCTGTCGCATCGCGCGCCGGGTTCGCTGGGTCAGCGCCAGACCCCGGGTCGCGTTTTCCCGGGCAAGAAGATGTCGGGCCACATGGGCGCGGTGCAGCAGAGCACCCAGAACCTGGAAGTGGTCAAGGTCGACGTCGAGCGCGGTCTGATCGCAGTTCGCGGCGCCGTTCCGGGCGCGGCGGGTGGCGACGTGATCGTCCGTCCGGCGAGCAAGGCATAAGGAGAGATGACGATGGAACTCGTTATCACGGGTAGCAACAACAAGGTCTCGGTCTCCGACGCCGTGTTCGGTCGCGATTTCAGCGAAGATCTGGTCCACCAGGTCGTCGTTGCTTACCGCAACGCCGGTCGCGCCGGCACCAAGGCACAGAAGACTCGCTCCGAAGTGGCTGGTACCACCAAGAAGTCGAAGAAGCAGAAGGGCGGCGGCGCGCGTCATGGCGCACTGACGGCTCCGATCTTCGTCGGCGGCGGTGTCACCTTCGCGGCCAAGCCGCGCAGCTTCGAGCAGAAGGTCAATCGTAAGCAGTACCGTGCCGCCATGTGCGCGATCCTGTCCGAGCTGAACCGTCAGGGCCGTCTGACCATCGTGGAGTCCTTCGACGTCGAAGCGACCAGCACGAAGGGTCTGATCGCCAAGCTGGCCGGCCTGGAAGTGGGCAAGCGCCCGCTGATCGTCACCGAGGAAGCCTCCGAGCACCTGTACCTGTCGGCCCGCAACGTTCCCTACGTGGAAGTGCGTGACGTGCAGGGTCTGGACCCGGTGTCCCTGGTTGGTGCCGACACGGTCGTCATCACCGCTGACGCGGTCAAGAAGGTCGAGGAGTGGCTGGCATGAACAGCAACGAAAAAATCTTCAGCGTGCTGCGTGCCCCGCGTGTCTCCGAAAAGACCGCGCGCCTGCAGGAACTCTCCAACCAGTATGTCTTCGAAATTTCGAACGAAGCCACCAAGGCCGATGTAAAGGCCGCGGTTGAGCAGCTGTTCGACGTCAAGGTCGAAGCCGTCAACGTGGTCAACGTCAAGGGCAAGAACAAGTCCTTCCGTAACCGTGCTGGCCGCCGCGGCGATTGGCGCAAGGCGTACGTTCGCCTGGCCGACGGCCAGTCGATCGATGTAACGGCCAAGGCCTGAGGTACATCCCATGCCATTGATGAAATTCAAGCCCACTTCTCCCGGCCGCCGTTCGGCCGTGCGCGTGGTTACTCCCGACCTGCACAAGGGTGCTCCGCACGCCGCACTGGTCGAGTCGCAGAGCCGCTCGGGTGGTCGTAACCACCACGGCCGCATCACCGTGCGTCACGTCGGTGGTGGCCACAAGCAGCACTACCGCATCATCGACTTCAAGCGCAACAAGCTGGGCATCCCGGCGCGCGTGGAACGCATCGAATACGATCCGAACCGCACCGCCCACATCGCCCTGCTGTGCTACGTCGACGGTGAGCGCCGCTACATCATCGCCCCGAAGGGCCTGAAGGCTGGTGATCAGGTGATCGCTGGTTCGGACGCCCCGATCAAGGCTGGCAACACCCTGCCGCTGCGCAACATCCCGGTCGGTACCACCATCCACTGCATCGAACTGAAGCCCGGCAAGGGCGCTCAGATCGCCCGCGCCGCTGGTGCGGCCGTGCAGCTGGTTGCCCGCGAAGGCATCTACGCCACCCTGCGCCTGCGCTCGGGTGAAATGCGTAAGGTTCCGGTCGAGTGCTGCGCCACCATCGGTGAAGTCGGCAACGACGAGCACAGCCTGGAAAAGCTGGGCAAGGCCGGTGCCAAGCGTTGGCGCGGCGTCCGCCCGACCGTTCGTGGTGCTGCCATGAACCCGGTTGACCACCCGCACGGTGGTGGTGAGGCGAAGGCCGGCCAGGGTAACCCGCACCCGGTCACCCCGTGGGGTGTTCCGACCAAGGGTTACAAGACGCGCCATAACAAGCGCACTCAGCAGTTCATCGTCCGCGATCGTAGGGGCTAATCGACCATGGCACGTTCACTCAAGAAGGGCCCGTTCGTCGATCACCACCTCGTCAAGAAGGTGGAGGCCGCTGCGGGCAGCAAGAAGCCGATCAAGACCTGGTCGCGCCGTTCGATGATCCTGCCTGACATGGTAGGCATCACCATTGCCGTGCATAACGGCAAGAACCACATCCCGGTTCTCGTCAACGAGAACATGGTCGGCCACAAGCTCGGCGAATTTGCCATCACCCGGACCTTCAAGGGTCACGGTGGTGACAAGAAGTCGGGCAAGTAAGGAGAGATGACAATGGAAGCGAAAGCCATCCTGCGCACTGCGCGCATCTCCCCGCAGAAGGCTCGTCTGGTCGCTGACCAGGTGCGCGGTCTGCCGGCCGAGCGTGCGGTCAACCTGCTGAAGTTCTCGGACAAGAAGGCTGCCCACCTGATCAAGAAGGTGGTGGAGTCGGCTATTGCAAACGCCGAGAACAACCAGGGCGCCGACGTCGACGAGCTGAAGGTTCAGACCATCATGGTTGATGAAGGTCCGACCCTGAAGCGTTTCATGGCGCGGGCGAAAGGCCGCGGTACCCGCATCCTCAAGCGCACCAGCCACATCACTGTGGTTGTGGGCGCCGGCAAGTAAGCGGATAAGGAAAAGACCATGGGTCATAAAGTTCATCCGATTGGTATCCGCCTGGGTATTTCCAAGGACTGGAACTCCAAGTGGTACGCCAACAAGGCCGAGTTCGCTGGTTACCTGGCAGCCGACCTGAAAGTGCGCGACATGCTGCGCAAGAAGCTGGCTCAGGCCGGCATCAGCAAGATCCTGATCGAGCGTCCGGCCAAGACCGCTCGCGTGACGATCCACACCGCCCGTCCGGGCGTGGTGATCGGCAAGCGCGGTGAGGACATCGAGAAGCTGCGCAAGGAAGTGAGCGAGATGATGGGCGTCCCGGCGCACATCAACGTCACCGAAGTGCGCAAGCCGGAACTGGACGCGCAGCTCGTTGCCGAGTCGATCGCCCAGCAGCTGGAGCGTCGCATCATGTTCCGCCGCGCAATGAAGCGCTCGGTCGGCAACGCGATGCGCCTGGGTGCCCTGGGCATCAAGGTCAACGTCGGTGGCCGCCTCAACGGTGCAGAAATCGCCCGTTCGGAGTGGTACCGCGAAGGCCGCGTGCCGCTGCACACCCTGCGTGCCGACATCGACTATGGCTTCGCTGAAGCCAAGACGACCTACGGCATCATCGGCATCAAGGTCTGGATCTACAAGGGCGAAGTCTTCGATTTCTCCCAGGTTGGCCAGGAAAAGCAGGACGACACCCCGTCGCGCAACGATCGTCACGATCGCGGCGACCGCGGTGACCGTCAGCGCCCGGCTCGTGAAGCGAGGTAACGACAATGTTGCAACCCAAGCGAACCAAGTACCGCAAGGTACACAAGGGCCGTAACGAAGGCCTGAGCTGGAGCGCCAACGCTGTCAGCTTCGGCGAGTACGGTCTGAAAGCAACCGCCCACGGTCAGCTGACCGCGCGCCAGATCGAAGCGGCCCGCCGCTCGATCAGCCGCTACGTCAAGCGCGGCGGCAAGATGTGGATCCGTGTGTTCCCCGACAAGCCCATCACCAAGAAGCCCATCGAAGTTCGAATGGGTTCGGGTAAGGGTAACGTGGAATACTGGGTGGCCCAGATCCAGCCCGGCCGCATGATCTATGAAATCGAGGGTGTTACCGAAGAAGTGGCACGCGAGGCATTCCGCCTGGCCGCCGCCAAGCTCTCGGTCACCACCACTTTCGTGACCCGGACGGTGCGCTGATGGATATCAAAACTCTCCGTGAAAAGTCGGCTGACGAACTCAAGGCCCACCTGATCGACCTGCGTAAGGAACAGTTCTCTGTCCGTATGCAGCAGGTCACCGGCCAGCTGCCGAAGACCCACGACATCCGCCGGGTCCGTCGCGAGATTGCTCGCGTCAAGACCCTGCTCGGCAGCACGAAGTAAGGATGGCCGCTATGAGCGACAATACTGAAAACAAGGCGCTGCGCACGGTCGAAGGCCGTGTCGTCAGCAACAAGATGGACAAGACGGTTACCGTCCTGGTTGAGCGTCAGGTCAAGCACGCGCTGTACGGCAAGTACATCAAGCGCTCGACGAAGCTGCACGCCCACGATGCCGACAACGCCTGCAAGGAAGGCGATGTCGTCCGCGTGACCGAGATTGCTCCGATGTCCAAGACCAAGAACTGGCGCGTGGTGGAAGTCATCACGCGTGCGGCTGAATAAGGAGTCTGAATCATGATCCAGATGCAGAGCTACCTTGACGTCGCGGACAATTCGGGTGCCAAGCAGGTGATGTGCTTCAAGGTGCTGGGTGGTTCCAAGCGCCGTTACGCCGGTATCGGCGACATCATCAAGGTCACCGTGAAGGATGCGATTCCGCGCGGCAAGGTCAAGAAGGGTGAAGTGTATGACGCCGTCGTGGTGCGTACCCGCAAGGGTGTGCGTCGCGCCGACGGCTCGCTGATCCGCTTCGACGGCAACGCTGCCGTTCTGCTGAACAACAAGCAGGAGCCGATCGGTACCCGTATCTTCGGGCCGGTGACCCGTGAACTTCGTTCGGAGAAGTTCATGAAGATCGTCTCGCTCGCTCCCGAAGTGCTGTGAGCGACAGGAGATAATCATGGCTAACCGTATCAAGAAGGGCGACCAGGTTGTCGTCAATGCCGGCAAGGACAAGGGCGAGCGTGGCGAAGTGCTTCGCGTCGACGGCGACCGCGTGGTCGTTGCCAACGTGAACATCGTCAAGCGCCACACCAAGCCGAATCCGCAGGCAGGCGTTGCCGGCGGCGTGGTCGAGCGTGAAGCGTCGATCCATATCTCCAACGTGAATGTGCTGAACCCGGCTTCGGGCAAGGGCGAACGCGTTGGCTTCAAGGTGCTGGAGGATGGACGCAAACTGCGTGTGTTCCGCTCCAGCGGTGAGGCGCTCGACGCCTGAGGAATGTGAAGATGACTTCCCGTCTCGAAAAGTTTTACAAGGAAGAAGTGGTGCCGGCGCTGATGAAGCAGTTCGGCTACACCAATCCGATGGAAGTGCCGAAGCTGGTCAAGGTCACCCTGAACATGGGTGTCGGCGAAGCGGCCACCAACAAGAAGATCCTGGAAAACGCCGTCGGCGACATGACCAAGATTTCCGGCCAGAAGCCGGTTGTCACCAAGTCGCGTATCTCGGTTGCGTCGTTCAAGATCCGTGATGGTTGGCCGATTGGCTGCAAGACCACGCTGCGTCGCCACAAGATGTACGAGTTCCTGGACCGCCTGATCAACATCTCGCTGCCGCGCGTGCGCGACTTCCGTGGTGTTTCCGGTCGTTCCTTCGACGGTCGCGGCAACTTCAACATGGGTGTGAAGGAACAGATCATCTTCCCGGAAATCGACTTCGACGCTGTCGACGCGATCCGCGGCATGGATATCGCCATCACCACCACTGCGAAGACCGACGCGGAAGCGAAGGCGCTGCTGGCAGCGTTCAAGTTCCCGTTCCGTAACTGATTCGTCGAGGATACCGAAATGGCAAAGACCTCCATGGTCAACCGCGACATCAAGCGGGAAAAGCTGGCCAAGAAGTACGCCGACAAGCGTGCCGCTCTGAAGAAGATCGTCTCCTCGCTGGAGTCGAGCTACGAAGAGAAGATCGAAGCCGCAACCAAGCTGGCCAAGCTGCCGCGCGATTCGTCGCCGAGCCGCCAGCGCAACCGTTGCGAGCTGTCGGGCCGTCCGCGTGGCGTCTACAGCAAGTTCGGCCTGGGCCGCAACAAGCTGCGTGAAGCCACCATGCGCGGCGACGTGCCGGGCCTGCGCAAGGCCAGCTGGTAATCCCAGCCGGTCCTGCGATCAGGAACCCCTCCGGGGGTTCCTGAACAGGTCAGGGCAGGCATTCAGGCTTGCCCAAGCAAAAAAACCCGAAGAGCCCGGCGCAAGTCGGGCTCTTTTGGCGTATACTCCCGCGTCTTGCCCTGCGCGAGCGGGGTTGTAGGGGTAGGCCATTGGCCTGCCGCAAGAAGGGACCTGGCCCGTTTCCAGGAGACAACAGATTTTCGCGAAAGCGGATATCGGTGCACTCAAAGGTACTCATATGAGCATGACTGATCCCATCGCCGACCTGCTGGTCCGCATCAAGAATGCGGCCGCGGTTGGCAAGCAGACGGTGAAAGCCCCGTCGTCCAAGATCAAGGTTGCGATCGCCCAGGTCCTGAAGGACGAGGGTTACATCACCGACCTGCGCGTGACCCAGCTGGAAAACAACAAGTCCGAGCTGGAAATCGTGCTGAAGTATTTCGAAGGCAAGCCGGTCATTGCGACCCTGAAGCGCTTCTCGCGTTCGGGCCTGCGCCAGTACCGTGGCAAGAGCGAACTGCCGAAGGTCATGAACGGCCTGGGTATCTCCATCATTTCCACCTCCAAGGGCATCATGACTGATGCGCAGGCGCGCCAGCTGGGCGTCGGCGGCGAAGTCCTGTGCTTCGTGGCCTAAGGCGAGAGGAGTAAGAATATGTCCCGCGTAGCCAAGAAGCCCGTCGACCTGGGTAAGGTTGAACTGAACGTCCAGTCCGAATCCGTCACCGTCAAGGGCCCGAAGGGCACCCTGTCGCTGCCGAAGCCGGCCGGCATTGCCATCAACGTCGAGAACGGCGTTGCCACCCTGAGCACCGAGAATGCGGATCTGATCCCGCTGACCGGTACCGTCCGCGCCATCCTGTCCAACATGGTCAAGGGTGTTTCCGAAGGCTTCGAGCGCAAGCTGGAGCTGGTCGGCGTGGGTTACCGTGCTGCCATGCAGGGCAAGGACCTGAGCCTGTCGCTCGGTTTCTCGCACCCGGTGGTGTTCGTTGCTCCGGAAGGCATCACCATCTCCACCCCGACCCAGACCGAGATCCTGGTCCAGGGTGCCGACAAGCAGGTCGTTGGTGAAGTTGCCGCCAAGATCCGTGCGTTCCGCAAGCCGGAACCGTACAAGGGCAAGGGCGTGAAGTACTCCGACGAAGTCATCATCCGTAAGGAAGCCAAGAAGGCCTAAGCGCGAGTCCCTCACCAGGGAAAAGCCTGACCTTCAGCTTTCAAGGAAAACACATCATGAACAAGAACATCGCCCGCCTGCGTCGCGCCAAGTCGACCCGTGCTCACATCCGCGAGCTGGGTGTGGCCCGTCTGTCGGTGCTGCGCACCGGCCAGCACCTGTACGCACAGGTCTTCACCGCCGACGGCTCCAAGGTGCTGGCTGCTGCCAACACCACCCAGGCCGACGTCAAGGACGGCCTGAAGAACGGCAAGAACGCCGACGCCGCTGCCAAGGTTGGCCGCATCGTTGCCGAGCGCGCCAAGGCCGCTGGCATCGAGAAGGTTGCCTTCGATCGTTCGGGTTACCGTTACCACGGCCGCATCAAGGCCCTGGCTGACGCCGCCCGCGAAGCCGGCCTGCAGTTCTAAGAGGTCAGGGCAGGGGACGTTCGTCTCCTGCCCGCCTGCTCGCCAGCCTGAGCGAGGCTGGACGGCGCCGTTCTTCTGCAGCGGCCCACCGGAACAACGCGGTACTCCACAACCATAAGCGGCCCCGAGCCGTACATACCCAAACAACCAAGGAATCAAGATGGCAGAAGAACGTCAGCAGCGGGGTCGCGATCGCGACCGCAACCGCGAAGAGAAAGTCGACGACGGCATGATTGAAAAGCTGGTCGCGGTCAACCGCGTCAGCAAGACCGTCAAGGGCGGTCGCCAGTTCACCTTCACCGCCCTGACCGTGGTCGGCGACGGCGAAGGCAAGGTCGGTTTCGGCTATGGCAAGGCGCGCGAAGTGCCGGTCGCCATCCAGAAGTCGATGGAACAGGCTCGCAAGAACCTGGTCAGCGTTGACCTGAACAACGGCACCCTGTGGCACACCATCAAGGATGGCCACGGCGCTGCACGCGTGTTCATGCAGCCGGCTTCGGAAGGTACGGGCGTCATCGCCGGCGGTGCCATGCGCGCCGTGCTGGAAGCGGTGGGCGTGAAGAACGTGCTGGCCAAGGCCACCGGTTCGCGCAACCCGATCAACCTGGTGCGTGCCACCGTGAAGGGCCTGACTGCAGCGCAGTCGCCGGCTCGCATCGCGGCCAAGCGCGGCAAGAAGGTGGAGGAACTCAACCATGGCTAATGAGTCCAACAAGACTGTGAAGGTGCGCCTGGTGCGCGGCCTGCGTGGTGCTCAGTCGCGTCACCGTCTGTCGGTGCGTGCTCTGGGTCTGAACAAGCTCAACGATGTGCGTGAACTGAAGGACAGCCCGCAGGTTCGCGGTCTGATCAACACCGTTCACTACCTCGTCAAGGTTGAGGAGTAATCGATCATGACTCTGCGTCTCAATGAACTGAGCCCGGCACCGGGCGCCCGCACCGAGCGCACCCGCGTCGGTCGCGGTATCGGCTCGGGCCTGGGCAAGACTGCCGGCCGCGGCCACAAGGGTTCGTTCGCCCGTAAGGGTGGCGGCAAGATCAAGGCTGGCTTCGAAGGCGGCCAGACCCCCATGCAGCGTCGTCTGCCGAAGATCGGCTTCCGTTCGCCGATCGCCAAGGACACCGCTGAAGTGCTGCTGTACGCGCTGGACAAGCTGCCGGCCGGCGAGATCGACTTCGCCGCCCTGCGTGCTGCCAAGCTGGTCCCGAGCACTGCCAAGAAGGCCAAGGTCGTCGTCAAGGGCGAAGTGACCAAGGCGTTCACCCTGAAGGGTATTGCTGCCACGGCTGGTGCCAAGGCCGCGATCGAAGCTGCCGGCGGCAGCGTAACGGAGTAAGAAAATCATGGCGCAAGCTGGCATCGGTAACCTCGCGGGCGGAATGGGCAAGTTCACTGAACTTCGCCAACGTTTGCTGTTCGTCGTCGGGGCTTTGATCGTCTATCGCATTGGCTGCTACGTGCCGGTGCCGGGCGTCAATCCCGATGCCATGCTTGCCATGATGCAACAGCAGGGCGGCGGCATCGTGGACATGTTCAACATGTTCTCGGGCGGCGCCCTGCACCGTTTCAGCATCTTCGCGCTGAACGTGATGCCGTACATTTCGGCATCGATCGTGATGCAGCTGGCCGTCCACATCTTCCCCGCGCTGAAGGCGATGCAGAAGGAAGGTGAGTCCGGCCGCCGCAAGATCACCCAGTATTCGCGCATCGGCGCCGTGCTGCTGGCAGTGGTGCAGGGCGGTTCGATCGCCCTGGCCCTGCAGGGCCAGGTCTCGCCGTCGGGCGCTCCGGTCGTCTACGCACCGGGCATGGGCTTCGTGCTCACCGCCGTGATCGCGCTGACCGCCGGCACCATGTTCCTGATGTGGGTCGGTGAGCAGGTGACCGAGCGCGGCATCGGCAACGGTGTGTCGCTGATCATCTTCGCCGGCATCGTCGCCGGCCTGCCGACCGCGGTCATCCATACCTTCGATGCCTATCGCGACGGCAACATCCAGTTCATCCAGCTGCTGCTGATCGCCATCGTGGTGCTGGCCTTCACCTTCTTCGTGGTGTTCGTCGAACGCGGCCAGCGCCGTATCACGGTGAACTACGCACGTCGCCAGGGCGGCCGCAACGCGTACATGAACCAGACCTCGTTCCTGCCGCTGAAGCTGAACATGGCGGGCGTGATCCCGGCCATCTTCGCCTCCAGCCTGCTGGCCTTCCCGGCCACGCTGACCATGTGGGCCGGCCAGGCTGCCAACCAGAGCACCTTTGGCCAGATCCTGCAGAAGGTCGCCAATGCCCTGGGCCCGGGCGAGCCGCTGCACATGATCGTGTTCGCTGCGCTGATCACCGGTTTCGCGTTCTTCTATACCGCGCTGGTGTTCAACTCGCAGGAAACCGCCGACAACCTGAAGAAGTCGGGCGCGCTGATTCCGGGCATCCGTCCGGGCAAGGCCACCGCCGACTATATCGACGGCGTGCTGACCCGCCTGACCGCAGCCGGTTCGGCTTACCTGGTGATCGTCTGCCTGCTGCCGGAACTGATGCGCACGCAGCTGAACGCCTCGTTCTACTTCGGTGGTACTTCGCTGCTGATCGTGGTGGTGGTGGTGATGGACTTCATCGCCCAGGTGCAGGCGCATCTGATGTCGCACCAGTACGAGAGCCTGCTGAAGAAGGCCAACCTGAAGGGCGGCAACCGCGGCGGCTTTGCTCGCGGCTGATCAGCCTGTTATACTTTCGTCTTCCTGACGTGATGGTCCCTCCGCTTCGCGGACTCCGGCCACACAAACGAAGGGCGGCCCCCGCAGCGGTTCCGGGTGGGGGTGTGATGAGGTGGTCCCGCGCAGGAGTAGCGCGGGCGGCCCCGGAGGAAACTCCAGGTCCAACCCCATCCGGCGCCGGAGCCTGGGCACACTCCCCAGGCCGGGTTCATGAAACCAATGGTTTCACGGGCTTCCATGTAAACCGGAACCTTGTTAGTATCGCTAGTTCACTTTTTGATCCATCCTGCCGGATTGGCGCGCCTACGGTGCGCTGTCGGCCATCACTCAGCTGGAGAACCGCGTCATGGCGCGTATTGCAGGCGTCAACCTGCCAGCCCAGAAGCACGTCTGGGTCGGGTTGCAAAGCATTTACGGCATCGGCCGTACCCGTTCGAAGAAGGTCTGCGAAGTCGCAGGCGTTGCTTCGACCACCAAGATCCGCGATCTGTCGGAGCCGGAAATCGAGCGCCTGCGCGCCGAAGTCGGCAAGTACATCGTGGAAGGCGATCTGCGCCGTGAGATCGGTATCGCGATCAAGCGCCTGATGGACCTGGGCTGCTACCGCGGCCTGCGTCACCGTCGTGGCCTCCCGCTGCGTGGCCAGCGCACCCGTACCAACGCCCGCACCCGCAAGGGTCCGCGCAAGGCGATCAGGAAGTAAGGGACTGACAAATGGCTAAGCCCGCTGCTAAGACCAAGAAGAAGATCAAGCGCGTCATCACTGATGGCGTTGCCCACGTCCACGCTTCGTTCAACAACACCATCGTGACCATCACCGACCGCCAGGGCAACGCTCTGTCGTGGGCGACCTCCGGTGGCGCTGGCTTCCGCGGTTCGCGCAAGTCGACCCCGTTCGCAGCCCAGGTGGCTGCCGAAAAGGCCGGTCGTGCTGCGCTGGACTACGGCGTGAAGTCGCTGGAAGTCCGCATCAAGGGCCCGGGTCCGGGCCGTGAGTCGGCCGTGCGTTCGTTGAACAACGTCGGCTACAAGATCACCAACATCATCGACGTGACGCCTATCCCGCACAACGGGTGCCGTCCGCCGAAGAAGCGTCGCGTCTAAAGGGAGCGATAAGAAATGGCTCGTTATATCGGTCCTACCTGTAAGCTCGCCCGTCGCGAAGGCGCCGACCTGTCCCTGAAGAGCCCGGCGCGTGCGCTGGACTCCAAGTGCAAGCTGGAGCAGAAGCCCGGCCAGCACGGCGCCACTGCCCGTAAGGGCAAGCTGTCCGACTACGCCACCCAGCTGCGTGAAAAGCAGAAGGTCAAGCGTATCTACGGCCTGCTGGAGCGTCAGTTCCGCAACTACTACAAGAAGGCCTCGACCAAGAAGGGCAACACCGGCGAGAACCTGCTGCAGCTGCTGGAAACCCGCCTGGACAACGTCGTCTACCGCATGGGCTTCGCCGTGACCCGTCCGGCTGCCCGTCAGCTGGTGTCGCACCGCGGCGTCACCGTGAACGGCAAGTCGGTCAACCTGGCTTCGTACCAGGTCAAGGCTGGCGACGCCATCGCTCTGTCGGAAAAGGCTGCCAAGCAGCTGCGCGTCCAGGAAGCCCTGACCGTCGCCGCCCAGCATGACCTGAGCCCGTCGTGGGTCGAAGTGGATTCCGGTAAGTTCACCGGCATCTTCAAGGCTGTTCCGGATCGTTCGGACCTGCCTGCGGACATCAACGAAGCGCTGATCGTCGAGCTGTATTCGAAGTAATTCACATTGGAGAGCCCCCGGCGACGGCCGGGGGTTCACTAGGAGAACCCGCAACATGACGGTTACCGCCAACCAGGTTCTGCGTCCTCGCGGTCCGCAGATCGAACGCCTTACCGACACCCGTGCAAAGGTCGTTATCGAACCTTTGGAGCGGGGTTACGGGCATACGCTGGGCAACGCCCTGCGTCGCGTGCTGCTGTCGTCCATCCCGGGCTTCGCCATCACGGAAGTCGAAATCGACGGCGTGTTGCATGAGTACACCACGGTCGAAGGTCTGCAGGAGGACGTGCTCGAAGTCCTGCTGAACCTGAAGGACGTGGCCATCCGTATGCACTCCGGCGACAGCGCCACCCTGTCCCTGTCCAAGCAGGGCCCGGGCGTTGTCACCGCTGCCGATATCAAGGTCGACCACAATGTGGAGATCCTGAACGGCGAACATGTGATCTGCCACCTGACCAAGGATACGGCGATCAACATGCGTCTGAAGATCGAACGTGGTTTCGGCTACCAGCCGGCTGCCGCGCGTCGTCGTCCGGACGAAGAAACCCGTGCCATCGGCCGCCTGGTCCTGGATGCCTCGTTCTCGCCGGTCCGCCGTGTCGCCTACGCCGTGGAAGCGGCGCGTGTCGAACAGCGTACCGACCTGGACAAGCTGGTCATCGATATCGAGACCAACGGCACCATCGACGCCGAGGAAGCCGTGCGCACCGCCGCCGACATCCTCAGCGACCAGCTGTCGGTGTTCGGTGACTTCACCCACCGCGACCGCGGTGCGGCCAAGCCGGCCAACAACGGCGTGGATCCGGTGCTGCTGCGCCCGATCGACGACCTGGAACTGACCGTGCGTTCGGCCAACTGCCTGAAGGCGGAAAGCATCTACTACATCGGCGATCTGATCCAGAAGACCGAAGTGGAGCTGCTGAAGACCCCGAACCTGGGCAAGAAGTCGCTCACCGAAATCAAGGAAGTGCTGGCCCAGCGTGGCCTGTCGCTTGGCATGAAGCTGGAAAACTGGCCGCCGGCCGGTGTCGCCAGCCACGGCATGCTGGGCTGATACAGCCCCCTGCTGTACCTGAAGGCTCCACCGTTCGCGGTGGAGCCTTCAACCGGTTTACGAAACACGCCACGACGAACCGAAGGTTCGCGGGCAGGTCGTCCAGGACGGATGACCAGGACCATCCGCAGTCCGTGCAGCAACGCCAGGAAGGCGACATCGATCCACAACGCCTCATCATTAATCAAGGAATTCCACCATGCGTCACCAGAAGTCTGGCCGTAAGTTCAGCCGCACCAGCGCCCACCGCGAAGCAATGTTCAAGAACATGGCTGCCTCGCTGTTCAAGCACGAGCTGATCAAGACCACCCTGCCGAAGGCCAAGGAACTGCGCCGCGTTGCCGAGCCGCTGATCACCCTGGCCAAGGTCGACTCCGTCGCCAACCGCCGTCTGGCCTTCGCCCGTCTGCGCGACAACGAAGCCGTGGGCAACCTGTTCACCATCCTGGGCCCGCGCTACGCGAACCGTCCGGGCGGCTACCTGCGTCTGCTGAAGTGCGGCTTCCGCGCTGGCGACAACGCACCGATGGCCTACGTCGAGCTGGTTGACCGTCCGGCCGTGGCCGAGGCAGTGGCCGAGTAATCGGACCGCTCCAACGCGACACAGCGAAAGCCCGGCGACTGCCGGGCTTTTGCGTTTCCGGGGTCGGATCCCGTGCCGCAGGCACGGGCTCTGACCCCATGATCGCCGCGCAACGGGTGAGAGCCCTTTGCCTGCGCAAAGGGATCTGACCCACACCGTTCCGACAAGCGTGGCCTGCAGCGGTTCGAACGGCGCGCGCTCTCGGTTACGCTTGGCGCCTGATCACTTGAGCGTTGACGATGAATCCACTGCGCTGGCCCTTCCGCGCCCAGTTTTTCCTGGGCTTCCTGATCTGCGCAGGCCTGCTGGGCTTTGCCATCTTCCTGCAGCTGAAGATGGGGCTGGAGCCCTGTCCGCTGTGCATCTTCCAGCGCCTGGCCTTCGCCGCCCTGGGGCTGCTGTTCCTGATTGGCGCCCTGCATGGGCCGTCGAACCGCCCGGGCCGGGCGACCTACGGGATTCTCGCCTTCATCGCCGCCGCTGTCGGGTTCGGCATTGCCGCGCGCCATGTGTACGTGCAGCTGCTGCCGCCGGAAATGGGCGCAACCTGCGGCCCGCCGCTGAGCTTCCTGAGCGAGACCATGGGGCCGCTGGAAGTGTTCCGCACGGTGCTGACCGGCACCGGCAACTGCGGCAACATCGACTGGAGCTTCCTGGGCCTGACCATGCCGATGTGGTCGGGCGTGTGGTTCGCGCTGCTGGCGGTGTGGGCGCTGGTGGTGTCGCTGCGCAAGGTAGTGCGTTGAGAGACAAGCGGGGTCAGATCCCTTTGCGCAGCAAAGGGATCTGACCCCGCACCGTGAATGGGGTCGGGAATGGGGTCAGAGCCCTTTGCTGCGCAAAGGGATCCGACCCCTGTCCGGCTCCTGTCTGCTCAGAAGTCCTGCTGCAGGCTGAGGTAGGCGCCGCGGCGCGGGCCCCACTGTGGGGCAAACACGCCCACGCCATCGCCGTCACGCAGCTGGTAGCTGCGATCCAGCGCATTGATCACCGCCAGCTGCACGTGCAGCGGGTGGCCGCTGTCGGCGTTGAAATCGTGCCCGGCGCTCAGGTTCACCTGCAGGTACGACGGCAGTTCGCCGCCATTGGGCACGGTGTCGGTGTCAGAGCGCAGGCCACTGCCGAATACGTAGTTCGCACCCACCCGGTTGTGCCCGGCAAAGGCGTAGCTCAAGCCGCCGGACGAGGTCAGCCGCTGGTCGTGGTCCAGGTGGATCCAGTGCTGGGCCGCATAGGCCAGCGCGTCTGGATCCAGGTTGTACTGGCCGGTGATGACGTCGGTGCCGAGCGCCTTGCTCAGTGCCGCATTGAAGTAGGCGCTGAACGGCCCGTTGCTGTAGTCGGCGCTGAATTCCAGTCCGCGGATATGGCCACGGCGGTAGTTGAAGGTGGAATAGATGTAGGCCGCGCCGAACTGGCCTTCGTCCTGCAGACGGTCCACCCGGCGGTCGTACGCATCCAGGCCCAGGGTGAGGTGATCGCCGACCTGCTGCGAAACGCCGATGTCGTAGTAATCGCTGCGCTCGGCCAGCGGCGTGGTAGTACCGCCGGCAGGCTGTGCGTTGGTGGTGCCGTCGTACAGGGCGATGTCGGTGCTGCCGATCAGTTCGCTGGCCGGTGGCGTGAAGTAGCGCGAGTAGCCGGCGTGGACGGTGGTGCTGTCGCTGGCGTTCCAGACCACGCCCAGGCGCGGGCTCAACTGGCCTTCGGTATGGCCGAAGGCGGTGTAGCGGTCGCCGCGCAGGCCGTAGTTCACGGTCCAGTCGTCACCGATGCGCCATTCGTCCTGCACGTACAGGGCGGCGGTGCGTGCGGTGAATGCGTTGGCATCGGCAATCTGCAGCGGCGTGGTGCTGGCCTGCTGGCCTTGCGCATCGACCGGGAACACCCAGCTGGCGTTGCTGGCGCGCGCATCTTCGTGGTTGCCGTACAGGCCATAGCGCAGGGTGTGGTTCATCCCCAGCGGGGTGGAGAAATCGGCCTGCACGGTGCTGGCGCGGTTGCTGCGCTGTACCTGCGAGGCGACGCCGCTGAATACCAGGTCGCCGGCGACGTCGGGATTGAAGCCCACATCGCTGTAACGCTGGCCAGCCGAGAGCTGGTAGGCGGTGTCGCCCAGGTTGCCCTGCAGCACCAGCATGCCGAAGCGGGTGGTCTCGCGCTGGGTTTCGTCCAGCTGGCTGGAGTCGAAGGTGGTGGTGTCCAGATAGCCGAACTGCGGTTCCTGGCCGGGGTTGACCGGAATCTGGAAGCGGTTGTTGGCGAAGCCGGCGAACAGGCTCAGGCGCGTGTTGTCGTTGACCAGGTAGGTCAGGTCGGCGAAGGCCTTGCCCTGGTGGGTGTCGTCATGCTGCGGCCGGCGGGCGTTGGTCGGGCTTTCCAGGCCGACCTCGTTCTGGTCGTAGTTGCCGGTCAGGAACCAGCTCCAGCGCCCCTGGCTGCCCCACCACGAGGCGTTGGGGTTCACCTTGCCGTACGAGCCAGTGGTGATGCCGGCGCTGCCGCCATTGCCCAACTCGGCGCCGCTGCGGGTGGTGATGTCGACCACCGCGGCGGTGCGCTCGCCGAACTGGGCCGGCAAGGCGCCGTCCATCAGGCGGATGCTCTTGATCGTGCGCGCATCCAGGGTCTGGCCGAAGCCGGAGATGGATTCGGGCAGCAGTACTCCGTTGATCCGGTACTGCAGGTTGGCGTGGTCGCCGCGCACGTGCACGCCACCGTAGGAGTCCTGGACCACGCCCGGGGCCTGCAGCAGCACCTGGCTGAGCGGCGCTGCGGCGCCCAGCGGCTGTTTCTGGATGTCCTCGGCGGTGATCTGGTACTGGCTGCTGCCGATATCCGGGGAGAGCGCGTTGCGCGCCTGGTCGAGCTGGGCGCTGACGGTGACCACGTCGAGGTCTTTCACGGCCCGGGACGCGCTGTCGGCGGCCAGGGCGACGGTGGGCAGGCTGGCCAGGGCCAGGACGAGGGTGACAGCCGTTGCGAGCGGGGAGGGCTTCATGGTCGGGATGGGGTCGAAGGGAGGGGAGGCCGGTCCATGACGGGAAGTGTTACTTCCTAACAACTGAGTGCGGATCATGCGCCTGCCCGGGGCGCTGTGGGCATGCCGGTTGTGGCGGATCGGCATGCGCTTTCTGCGCCGTTCAGCTGGCCGGCCCGGGCCTGGTGCTTTGCGTCAGCCGCGCCCTCTGCGACCATGAACGTCCCCCTCCTGTTCCTCCGGATGTCCGCAATGAGCCTGTCCGCCGTTCCGCCTGCCGCTGACCCTGCCACCGCCGCCGTGGGCGCTGCCTGGTCGCCGGAAAGCTGGCGCGGCAAGACCGCGCTGCAGATGCCGACCTACCCGGACCCGGTGGCGCTGGATGCCGCCCTGCACGAACTCAAGCGCCTGCCGCCGCTGGTGACGTCCTGGGAGATCCTGGCGTTGAAGCAGCAGCTGGCCGACGCGCAGGAAGGCAAGCGCTTCCTGCTGCAGGGTGGCGATTGCGCCGAGAACTTCAGCGACTGCGAATCAGGCACGATTTCCAACCGGCTGAAGGTGCTGCTGCAGATGAGCCTGGTGCTGGTGCACGGCCTGCGCCAGCCGGTGATCCGCGTGGGGCGCTTTGCCGGCCAGTACGCCAAGCCGCGCTCGGCCGACACCGAGACCCGTGACGGCGTGACCCTGCCCAGCTACCGCGGCGATGTGATCAACGCGCCGGCCTTCACCGAAGCGGCGCGGCTGCCGGACCCGAAGCGGATGCTGCAGGCCCACGCGCATTCGGCGATGACGATGAACTTCGTGCGTGCGCTGATCGATGGTGGCTTCGCCGATCTGCACCACCCCGAGTACTGGAACCTGGACTGGGTGCGGCATTCGCCGTTGGCTGCCGAGTACCAGAAGATGGTGGCCTCGATCGGCGACGCCGTGCACTTCATGGAAACCCTGGCCGGGGCCCGCGTGCACAACCTCAACCGCATTGATTTCTACACCTCGCACGAAGCGCTGCTGCTGCCCTACGAGCAGGCGCTGACCCGGCAGGTGCCGCGCCAGCAGGGCTGGTTGAACCTGAGCACGCACTACCCGTGGATCGGCATGCGCACGGCGGCGCTGGACGGCGCGCACGTGGAATACCTGCGCGGGGTGCGCAATCCGATCGCGATCAAGGTGGGCCCGTCGGTGCAGCCGGACCAGTTGCTGCGCCTGATCGATGTGCTGAACCCCGAGGACGAACCGGGCCGCCTGAGCTTCATCCACCGCATGGGCGCGGCGCAGATTGCGGAGAAGCTGCCGCCGCTGCTGGATGCGGTGAAGCGCGATGGCCGTCGCGTGCTGTGGGTGTGCGATGCCATGCACGGCAATACCGAAAGCACGGCCAATGGCTTCAAGACGCGCCGCTTCGACAATGTGCGCAGCGAAGTGGAACTGTCCTTCGATCTGCATGCGGCGGCGGGCACGCGGCTGGGCGGTGTGCACCTGGAGCTGACCGGTGAGGATGTGACCGAATGCACCGGCGGTGCGCGTGAACTGACCGAGCGCGATCTGGAGCGCGCCTACCGCTCGACGGTGGACCCGCGCCTGAACTACGAACAATCGCTGGAAATTGCGATGGCGATCGTGCGCAAGCAGGAACAGGCACGGTAAGGGTTTTTTCGGCAGGGCTTGCAGCCCTGCACCTGCCGAATCAACGTCAACGGCAAAAGCGGGTTTTCCGCGAGTGGGCGGAGCGGTGTCGCAGTGCGGGGACGCCGCAAGTACGTCCGTGTAGGCTTGGCCGCCGCATCCATGCGGCGGACACCCCGCACTGCGACACCGCCCCGCCTCTGACAGGTTCACTCGGCTGTTGGCGCGGGGGGCTGTTGGTAGGTGTCGACCTTGGTCGACACGGTTTTTCTGTCAGATCTCGAATGAGTCATCCACGCATGGCGTGGATCTACCAGACCGCGGAAATCTGTCGAAGGCGGGGTGGGTCCGGTTGCGGGGGTATCCGCGCCATGGATGGCGCGGCTAAGCCCCCATGGACGGGTTTACGGCGTCCCCCGCAACCGGACCCACCCCGCCATCCCGCGGAATGCACGCTTTTGACGTTGCTGTTGACGTTGACGTTGATTCAGCAGGTGCAGGGCCGCAGGCCCTGCATCAAACCCCACCCGCTAACGTGATGCTCATGCCGCCTGCGCGACCCTGTGGGTTCATGCAATGCGCGAGGGGCTGCGGTGGGCTGGCAACATGTGCAGGACTATCTGTGGCCGATCGGTGCGGCACTGCTGCTCGGCGGCCTGGCCGCGTGGGGCGTGCTGGCCCTGTATCGCCGCCTGCGCGGGCGCGACCGGCGGCGCGCGCGCATCGGTCGGGTGATCGGGCCGCCGCTGGCGATGGCGTTGCCGCTGTTGCTGCTGGTGCCCGCGCTGCAGGCCACGCCATTGCCCGAGCGCATGCTGGACCAGGTCCTGCGTGGCGTGCATATCGGCCTGACGGCCTGCTTCATCTGGCTGCTGGTACGCGGCGTGGCGGCCGGCGAGCGCGCGATCCTGCGCAGCCATCCCATCGATGTGTCCGACAATCTGGAAGCGCGCCGCATCCAGACCCAGACGCGCGTACTCAGTCGCGTGTTGATGGGCGGCATCATCGTGCTCGGCGCGTCGCTGGTGCTGCTCACTTTCCCGATGGTGCAGAAGATCGGCACCGCGCTGCTGGCGTCGGCGGGCTTGATCGGTCTGGTTGCGGGCATCGCGGCCAAGCCGGTGTTCGGCAACCTGATTGCCGGCCTGCAGATTGCCCTCACCCAGCCGATCCGGCTGGATGACGTGGTGATCGTGGAAGGTGAGTGGGGCCGCATCGAAGAGATCGGCAGCAGCTACGTGGTGGTGCGCATCTGGGACGAGCGGCGCATGGTGGTGCCGTTGACCTGGTTCATCGAGCACCCGTTCCAGAACTGGACGCGACGCAGCGCCGATCTGCTCGGCACGGCCTTCCTGTGGCTGGACTATCGCGCGCCGATCGCGGCGATCCGTACCGAGCTGGAGCGCATCTGTCGCGGCGAGGCGCTGTGGGATGGCCGTGTCTGCGTGACCCAGGTGACCGAGACCAGCGAACGGGCGATCCAGGTGCGTCTGCTGGTCAGTGCGCGCAATTCCGGCGACGCGTTCGATCTGCGCTGCCTGGTGCGCGAGCGCATGCTGGATTTCCTGGCCCGTGAACACCCGCAGGCGCTGCCGCAGGTGCGCGCACGGCTGCACCAGGATGATGAGATGGACATGCCGCGTGGGCCACGCGCGCGTACCGCCGATGTGCGTTCGCCCGGTGCCGAGGATGGCGAGGCCGCCATCGTGCCGGTGGAATCGCTGCCGGACCGGTAGCGCCGGGCCATGCCCAACGCGCGCAGCGGCATGGCGCGATCAGGGATCGCCGGTGTCGATCAGGGCATCGGTATCGAAGTGCGGCGGCCTGCGCGCGCGGGTGCGCTGTTCGTAGGCATAGCCCATTTCGATCAGTTTGGGTTCGCTCCACGCGGTGCCCATGAACAGCAGGCCCGCCGGCAGGCCATCGATCTGCCCCATCGGCACGGTCAGGCTGGGGTAGCCGGCCACGGCGGCCACGCTGTAGCTCTCGCCAGGGAAATCGTCGCCGCGGCTGCGCAGCGGCCAGGCGGTGCCGGTGGTGGGCGCGACCAGCGCGTCCAACTGTTGTGCCGCCAATGCCGCATCGATGCCTTCCGGGCCCGCCAGGCGCCGGGCATCGCTGCGCGCGCGGATGTAGGCGGGGTCGGACAGGCCCGGGGTCGCGTTGGCTTCCTCCAGCAGCGATTGGCCGAAGCGGCCCAGTTCCTGCCCGCGGTTGGCCTGGTTGAAGGCGATCAGTTCGGACAGGCTGCGCAGCGGGGCGTGGTAGGTGGCGAAGTAGCGCTCCAGCCCGGCCTTGAACTCGTACAGCAGCACCAGGCGCTCGGCGTCGGCCCAGGCGCCGGCGTTGGGCAGTTGCACCGGCACCACCACGGCGCCGGCGCGGCGCAGTTCGGCCGCCGCGTGCTGCATCAGCGGGGCCATGCCGGGGTACTGCGACAGCGGTGTCTGCAGCAGCCCGATGCGCTTGCCGCGCAGGCCGTCCGGGTCCAGCCGGGCGGTGTAGTCGTAGACCGCCCGGCCGGGCATGGTGGCGGTGGCCGGATCGGCCGCATCGCGACCGGCAATGGCGGTCAGCACGGCGGCCGCATCGGCCACGCTGCGGGTCATCGGTCCGGCCGTGTCCTGGCTGAAGCTGATCGGGATGATGCCCTCGCGGCTGACCAGGCCGACGGTGGGCTTCAGCCCGACCACGCCATTGATCGCGGCCGGGCAGACGATGCTGCCGTCGGTTTCGGTGCCGATGGCAACGCTGCCCAGGTTGGCGGCCACGGCCACCGCACTGCCGCTGCTGGAACCGCAGGGGGAATGGCTGAGCCGGTAGGGGTTGCGGGTCTGGCCGCCGCGTGCGCTCCAGCCGGACACCGAGTTGGCATCGCGGAAGTTCGCCCATTCGCTCAGGTTGGTCTTGCCCAGCACCACGGCGCCGGCTTCGCGCAGGCGCCGCACCAAATAGGCATCGCCCGGGCGGAAGCCCTGCAGGGCCAGTGAGCCGGCGCTGGTGGCCATGGGCGCGGCGTTGATGTTGTCCTTCAGCAGCACCGGGATGCCGTGCAGGGGGCCGCGCAGGCGCCCGCTGCGGCGTTCGCGGTCACGCTCGCCGGCTTCCTTCAAGGCATCGGGATTGAGCTCGATGACCGCACGCAGGCGCGGCCCGGCGCGGTCCAGCGCGGCGATGCGCTGCAGGTAGGCACCGGTAAGGGTGACGCTGTCCAGTTCGCCCGACACCATGCGCGCCTGCAGGTCGGCCACATCGGTTTCGGCGTAGGGGAAGGGGGCGCTGCTGGCCGCAGGTTCGGCGGCATGGGCGCTGGGCGCGGGCGCGCTGCAGCCTGCACTGGACAGGGCCGCCAGGACGAGGATCAGACAGCTGGGCAGGGTCGGCAGGGACAGGCGCATGGCTGGGCGTGCGAGGCTCCGGCGGCCAGTCTAGCCGCTGCTCAGCGCTTGCGCTTGCGCAAGTCGCGCGCCAGCACGTAGACGACCACCAGGTTGATGGCCAGTACGCTGCCCGAGGCCCAGCCCGGGTGGCGGATGATCGCGTAGATATCGAAGGGCAGGTAGATGGAGGCGGTCAGGCAGCCCAGCCACGAGGCCCAGGCCTTGGCCTTCCACAGGCCCCAGGCTTCGACCAGGTGCAGCAGGCCGTAGCCGATCATCGCCGCCGCGGCCAGATGCACCGCGTCGGGACTGATCATGTTCAACAGCGAGGGCAGGGTGCCGTGATCCGGGTCCAGACTGAAACGCCGGATCAGGGCATTGACCCCGTCGCGAAGCGGCTGCGGACCGAGCATTTCCAGCCCGGTCGCGGCCAACAACGCCAGCATCGCCTTGCTCGCTTCGAGCAGGGCGATGACATGGAGACCCGGATGCCGATGCGGATCCGGGTTGTAGCCGTTCTGGCTCACGGTCTGCTGGCTCAGCCGCCGCGCGAAGCCTTCTTGCGGTCGCTTTCGGTCAGGAACTTCTTGCGCAGACGGATCTCCTTCGGGGTGATCTCGACCAGCTCGTCGTCTTCGATGAAGTCCAGGGCCTGTTCCAGCGAGTACTTGATCGCCGGGGTCAGCTGGATCGCATCGTCCTTGCCCGAAGCGCGCATGTTGGTCAGCGGCTTGGTCTTGATGGCGTTGACGGTCAGGTCGTTGTCCTTGGAGTGGATACCGACCAGCTGACCTTCATACACGTTGTCGCCTTCAGCAGCGAAGAGCTTGCCGCGTTCCTGCAGCGGGCCCAGCGAGTAGGCGGGGGTGACGCCCGGCGCATTGGCGATCATCACGCCGTTGATGCGCTTGGCGATGGCGCCCTGTTCCTTCGGACCGTAGTGGTCGAACACGTGGAACAGCAGGCCCGAACCCTGGGTGAGGGTCTTGAATTCGTTCTGGAAGCCGATCAGGCCACGGGCCGGGATCGAGTATTCCAGGCGCACGCGGCCCTTGCCGTCCGGCTCCATGTTCTTCAGCTGGCCCTTGCGGGTGCCCAGCTTTTCCATCACGCCGCCCTGGTGCACTTCTTCGATGTCCACCACCAGCTGCTCGATCGGCTCCATCATCTGGCCGTCGATTTCCTTGATGATCACTTCCGGGCGCGACACGGCCAGCTCGTAGCCTTCGCGACGCATGTTCTCGATCAGCACCGACAGGTGCAGTTCGCCACGGCCGGAGACCAGGAACTTGTCGGCGTCTTCCAGCTGTTCGACCTTCAGGGCCACGTTGTGGACCTTTTCACGGTCCAGGCGGTCCTTGATCTGGCGGCTGGTCAGGAACTTGCCACCGGACAGATCCTTGTTGCCGGCGAACGGCGAGTTGTTCACCTGGAAGGTCATCGAGATGGTCGGCTCGTCGACGGTCAGGGCCGGCAGCGCTTCCGGGGTGTCCGGGTGGCACAGGGTGTCGGAGATGGTCAGCTCCGGAATACCGGAGATGGCGACGATGTCACCGGCTTCGGCAGTGTCCTGCTCGATGCGCTCCAGGCCCAGGAAGCCCAGCACCTGCGCGACCTTGCCGTTGCGCTTCTTGCCCTCACGGTCGATGACCGCGACCTGCATGTTCTTCTTCAGGGTGCCGCGCTGGATGCGGCCGATGCCGATGACGCCCACGAAGTTGTTGTAGTCCAGCTGGCTGATGCGCATCTGGAAGGCGCCTTCCGGATCGACTTCCGGCTTCGGCGCGTGCTGCATGATCGCTTCGTACAGCGGGGTCATGTCGCCGTCGCGCACGGTGTCTTCCAGGCCGGCATAGCCGTTCAGGGCCGAGGCGTAGACGATCGGGAAGTCCAGCTGCTCGTTGGTGGCACCCAGCTTGTCGAACAGGTCGAAGACCTGGTCGATCACCCACTCCGGACGCGAGCCCGGGCGGTCAACCTTGTTGACCACCACGATCGGCTTGAAGCCCATCGCGAAGGCCTTCTGGGTAACGAAGCGGGTCTGCGGCATCGGGCCGTCCATCGCGTCGACCAGGATCAGCACGGTGTCGACCATCGACAGCACGCGCTCGACCTCGCCGCCGAAGTCGGCGTGCCCCGGGGTGTCGACGATGTTGATCCGGTTCTTGATACCGGTCTTCTTGTCTTCCCAGGTGATGGCCGTGTTCTTGGCCAGGATGGTGATGCCGCGTTCCTTTTCCTGGTCGTTGCTGTCCATCACGCGCTCGGCGAGGACGGTGCGCTCGGACAGGGTGCCGGACTGCTTCAGCAGCTGGTCGACCAGGGTGGTCTTGCCATGGTCGACGTGGGCGACGATGGCGATGTTGCGAAGATTTTCGATGGACATGCGAAAGGGGGCCAGTCGGCGCCGGATTTGGAAAAAGAAGTCCAACATTATACGTCTAACTTGACGCTTGGCGAAAACCCATGTTGCAGGACCGCCCCAGCCCCATTCAGCTGGGGCCTGAACGGGGGGCCGCGGCTGCGCCGATGGTCGAAGCCGCCAGCGCCACGGGGCGGGTGTAAACTAGGTGGCTAGACGCGTTCCCCTTTGCATCAAGGATCTTCATGTCCCTCATCGCCACTTTCGACACCACCCAGGGCCCGATCAAGGTCGAGCTGTTCGCCGACAAGGCGCCGCTGACCGTGGCCAACTTCGTGAACCTGGTCAAGCAGGGCTTCTATGACGGCCTGATCTTCCACCGCGTGATCGCCGACTTCATGATCCAGGGCGGCTGCCCGCAGGGTCGTGGCACCGGCGGCCCGGGCTACAAGTTCGAAGACGAAACCAACAACGGCGTGAAGCACGAGGTCGGCTCGCTGTCGATGGCCAATGCCGGCCCGAACACCAACGGCAGCCAGTTCTTCATCACCCACATCAAGACCGATTGGCTGGACGGCCGCCACACCGTGTTCGGCAAGGTGCTGGAAGGCCAGGCCATCGTGGATTCGGTCAAGCAGGGCGACGTGATCCATTCGATCACCCTGGAAGGCGATGTCGACGCCGCGCTGGCCGCCAAGGCTGATCGCGTGGCCGAGTGGAACAAGATCCTCGCCGCCTGATTCCCCTTTGAAACGGCCACCTACGGGTGGCCGTTTCCACGTTCCCCGCCGCCCGCCAGGCCTGCGTGGCCACGCCCGCGGCGTCCTATCCAACGCTTGCAAGCAAGAGGAAACCCCCATGAAAGCACCCGTTCGTGTTGCCGTGACCGGCGCTGCCGGCCAGATCGGCTACGCCCTGCTGTTCCGCATCGCCTCCGGCGAAATGCTGGGCAAGGACCAGCCGGTCATCCTGCAGCTGCTGGAACTGCCGGTGGACAAGGCCCAGGCCGCCCTGAAGGGCGTGATGATGGAACTGGAAGACTGCGCCTTCCCGCTGCTGGCCGGCATGGTTGGCACTGACGACGCCGAAGTGGCGTTCAAGGACGCGGACATCGCCCTGCTGGTCGGCGCGCGTCCGCGCGGCCCGGGCATGGAGCGCAAGGACCTGCTGCTGGAAAACGCCAAGATCTTCACCGCCCAGGGCGCGGCGCTGAACAAGGTCGCCAGCCGTGACGTGAAGGTGCTGGTGGTCGGCAACCCGGCCAACACCAACGCCTACATCGCCATGAAGTCGGCCCCGGACCTGAAGCCGGAAAACTTCACCGCCATGCTGCGCCTGGACCACAACCGCGCGCTGAGCCAGCTGTCGAACAAGCTGGGCAAGCCGGTTGGCGGCATGGAAAAGCTGGTGGTGTGGGGCAACCACAGCCCGACCATGTACCCGGACTACCGTTTCGCCACCGCCGATGGCGCGTCCATCGCCGATGCGATCAACGACCAGGAATGGAACGCCAACACCTTCATCCCGACCGTGGGCAAGCGCGGCGCGGCCATCATCGAAGCCCGTGGTTCGTCCTCGGCCGCTTCGGCTGCCAACGCCGCCATCGACCACGTGCGTGACTGGGTGCTGGGCAGCAACGGCAAGTGGGTGACCATGGGCGTGCCGTCCGACGGTTCCTATGGCATTCCGGAAGGCGTGATCTTCGGCTTCGCCGTGACCACCGAAAACGGCAAGTACACCCTGGTGAAGGATCTGCCGATCGACGACTTCAGCCAGAAGTACATCGACAAGACCCTGGCCGAGCTGGAAGAAGAGCGCTCCGGCGTGGCCCACCTGCTGGGCTGATACGGGCCTAGCCCGGTACGCAGAAAACGGGGAAGCTTCGGCTTCCCCGTTTTCGTTTGAATGACTACGGACACCGATGATCCACCTGCATTACATCGATGACGCGATGCTGCTGGCCGAGAAGCCGGCCGGCCTGCTGTCCGTGCCGGGCCGCAGCGAGGAAAACCAGGACTGCGTGGTTACACGCCTGCAGACGGTATGCCCGGATGCACTGACCGTGCACCGGCTGGACCAGGTGACGTCGGGCCTGCTGCTGCATGCGCGCGGCAAGGCGATGCAGGCGGCGTTGTCGATGCAGTTCGAGCAACGGCAGGTGGGCAAGCGTTACGAGGCCGTGCTGCAGGGCCTGCTGGCCGACGATGCCGGTGACGTGGACCTGCCGCTGATCGTCGATTGGCCGAACCGGCCGAAGCAGATGGTCGACCACGCGCGCGGCAAGCCGGCGCTGACGCGCTGGCAGGTGTTGGCGCGCGATGTGGAGGCGGGCACTACGCGCGTGGCGTTGGAGCCGGTGACCGGCCGCAGCCATCAGTTGCGCCTGCACATGGCCAGTCTTGGCCATCCCATCGTCGGTGACGTGCTGTATGGCGCCGCGCCGGCGCAGCGGGTGCATCTGCACGCGTGCGCGTTGGCGTTCACGCACCCGGTAACGGGTGCTGCACTGGCATTCGAGTCCGCGGCGCCGTTCTAGGGGCTTCGGCAGGGCTTGCAGCCCTGCACCTGCTGTAGAGTCGAGCCATGCTCGACTGAAGCAACAGCAAAAGCGGGCATTCGGTGGGATGGCGGGGCGGTGTGGGCTTGCAGGACACGCCGTAAACCCGTCCATGGCGCCTGCGGTCCTGCCCACCGACACCGCCCCGCCTCTGACAGATTCCTGTGGCTGTTGGTAGGTGTCGACCTTGGTCGACACATCGGTCAGATATCGAATGAATTCATTCGTGTCGACCAAGGTCGACACCTACCAGAGCAGAACGCGGTACCGACAGATCGCAGGAAACCGTCGAAGGCGGGGTGGGTCCGGTTGCGGAGGTGTCCGCGGCATGGATGCCGCGGCCAAGCCCCCATGGACGGGTTTACGGCGTCCCCCGCAACCGGACCCACCCCGCCATCCCCAGGAAGCCAGCTTTTGACGTTGACGTTGACGTCAGCAGGTGCAGGGCTGCAAGCCCTGCAGACCACACCCACCCCCTACCAAGGTAGGGCGGCCCGGCCGCCAGCCCGGCACTATGCTCGAAGCCATGACTTTGTCTGGGAGGGCTGCGTCATGAACTACGAAGAAACCTACCGCCGCTCGATCGACGAGCCGGAGGCATTCTGGGGCGAGGAAGCCAGGCGCATCCATTGGCATACGCCGCCAAAGCAGGTGCTCGATTACACCAACCCGCCGTTCCGCCGCTGGTTCGTCGGCGGTGAAACCAATCTCTGCTACAACGCCGTCGATCGCCACCTGGCTGATCGCCCCGACCAGCTGGCGCTGGTGGCGGTGTCCACCGAAACCAATGTCACCCGCGAGATCACTTACCGCCAGCTCCATCGCGAAGTGAATGACTTCGCTGCGGTGCTGCAGCACCTGGGCGTGGGCAAGGGCGACCGGGTGGTGATCTACATGCCCAACATGGCCGAAGCCGTGTTCGCCATGCTGGCCTGCGCGCGCATCGGCGCGGTGCATTCGGTGGTGTTCGGTGGCTTTGCCGCGCACAACCTGGCACTGCGCATCGACGATGCCAAGCCCAGACTGCTGATCGCCGCCGACGCCGGCATGCGCGGTGGCAAGGTCATTCCGTACAAGGGCATGGTCGATGCCGCCTGTGCCGAGGCGGCCAATCCGCCGCCGCATGTGCTGATCGTCTCGCGCGGGCTGGATGCTGCCGAACCGCGCGTGCCGGGGCGCGATGTGGACTACGCCGAACTGCGCGCGCAGGTGGGTGAAGTGGATGTGCCGGTCACCTGGCTTGAATCGAGCGAGCCCAGCTATCTGCTCTACACCTCCGGCACCACCGGCAAGCCCAAGGGCGTGCAGCGCGATGTGGGCGGCTATGCGGTGGCCATGGCGCAGTCGATGGAAACGGTGTTCGACTGCCGTCCGGGCCAGGTGATGTTCTCCACCTCGGACGTGGGCTGGGCCGTCGGCCATTCCTACAACGTGTATGGCCCGCTGATTGGCGGTTGCACGTCACTGCTGTACGAAGGGCTTCCGACCAACCCGGACCCGGGCATCTGGTGGGCGCTGTGCGAGCAGTACGGCGTGCGCACGATGTTTTCCTCGCCTACGGCGATCCGCGTATTGAAGAAGCACGATGCCGACTTCATCCACCGCCATGACCTGGATGCACTGAAGTATCTGTTCCTGGCCGGCGAGCCGTTGGATGAGCCTACCGCGCACTGGATCAACGATGCGCTGGGCAAGCCGATCATCGACAACTACTGGCAGACCGAAACCGGTTGGCCGGCGCTGACCCTGCTGCCTGGGCTGGACATGAAGCCGGTGCGCTTCGGCTCGCCGGGCTTCCCCAACCTCGGTTACCGCATGAAGGTGATCGATGAGAACACGGGTGAAGAAGTCGCCGCTGGGCAGAAGGGCGTGCTGGTGGTCACCCCGCCGTTGCCGCCGGGCTGCATGAGCACGGTGTGGAACGACGATGCGCGTTTCATGCAGAGCTACTTCAGCCACTTCAAGGAACTGCTGTACAGCTCGCTGGACTGGGCGATCCGCGATGACGATGGCTACACCTTCATCCTCGGCCGCACTGACGATGTGATCAACGTGGCCGGCCACCGGCTGGGCACGCGTGAGATCGAGGAAGCCATTTCCGGCCACCCGCGCGTGGCCGAGGCGGCGGTGATCGGGGTGAAGGACGAGCTGAAGGGGCAGGTGCCGCTGGTGTTCGTCACCCTGAAGCAGGGCTTGCAGGGCGATGATCCGGCGCCGGTGGTGGCCGAGATGATGGCCGCCGTTACCGCTTCACTGGGTGCGGTGGCGCGGCCGGCGCACATCCATGTGGTCAACGCGCTGCCCAAGACCCGCTCGGGCAAGCTGCTGCGGCGCTCGCTGCAGGCGCTGGCCGAACAGCGCGATCCGGGCGATCTGTCCACCCTGGACGATCCGGGCGCGTTGGAAGAGATCCGCCGCGCGCTGGGGCGCTGACCGCTGCCCCGGTAGCGTCGAGCTTGCTCGACTGCTTCTGACAGGCCGGTAGCGTCGAGCTTGCCCGACTGCCCAGCCAAGAGCAGTCGAGCGAGCTCGACTCTACCGGGCGATCAGGGGCAGTCGAGCGAGCTCGACTCTACCTCCCCCGGAACATGCGCTAAGCTCGGCCTTGGGGAGCGCGCCCCGCAGGGCGCGCAGATACGGCGCACCAGGCAAGGGGGATGCATGGCATTGCTGCATGGCAAGACGGCCGCTGGCCGCCAGGAAATCGAAGACCGCGGCCGGCGCTTGCCGGCGGCGCTGCGTTCGCTGCTGCTGATGGTCGACGGGCAACGCAACGACACTGAACTGCAGGCGCTGTTCGAAGGCCTGCGTGCGCCACCGGATGCGCTGCAGCAGCTCAGCGCGATGGGCCTGATCGAGGTGGTCGGCGGCGCCGCCGACGTGGTGCCCACGCGCGGCATCAGCAGTGGGCGCGAACAGGATCCGGCGCTCTACCAGCAGCTGTATGACGCAATGAGCGAGGCGGTGCGCCGCCATCTGGGCCTGAAGGGCTACTTCCTGCAACTGAAGATCGAGCGCTGCAAGGATGCGCTGGCACTGGAGCGGCTGTGCCCAGAACTGCTTGCGGCCGTGGGCAGTGCGCGCAGCCCGGCACTGGCCCAGCGCTGGTGGCAGGAAACCCAGGCGCGCCTGGCCACCACCGTCGCCGGGGTCGTGCCCGGCTGATGCAGGGCGTACAGTGGCCTGCTCTTTCCACTGGAAGCGCCACGTGCAGGACGACATCGACGACACCGATACCCCCGGCTGGGATGCGATCAATGCGGCCCTGGCGCCGCTGTATGCCGGGCAGACGCCGCAGCATTTCGGCACGGCACTGCCCTATACGCTGGGCGGCCAGGATCCGCTGGATGGCATCAGCGTGTACTGGGCCGATGCGCCGCAACCGCATTGGCACTACGTGACCTACGGCTTTTCCGAGCTGTATGCGAAGGAAAGCAGCGATGCGCAGGTCAGTGGCTATGGGTTCGAGCTGACCTTCCGCCTGGCCGCCAGTGCCGGTGAAAGCGCCGGCAGCACCCCGCCGGTGTGGCCGATGAACCTGCTGCAGAACCTGGCCCGCTATGTGTTCGGCAGCGGCAACGTGTTCGAGGATGGCCACCATCTGAATGCCAACGGCCCGATCGCGCTGGAGACCGACACCCGCCTGTGCCACCTGGCCTTCGTGGCCGACCCGCAGCTGCCGCCGCGCGACACCACCAACGGTCACCTGCAGTTCCTGCAGCTGGTTGGCTTGACCGACGAGGAAATGGAAGCGATCAAGCGCTGGTCGACCCGCGGCGTGCTGCAGGTGCTGCAGCCGGCGATGCCGCTGTGGATCAGCGATCTGCACCGCGGCAACCTGCTGGATGATCCGGTGCTGGCCGCGCAGGTGCAGGAAGGCAGCCAGCGCGAAGGGTCGACTACCGGCATGCTGTTCGTCGAGACGCTGCACTGGCGCCAGCAGGACGGCGTGACCACGCTGGTGCTCGGCGCGGGCCAGGTGCACAGCGTTGCCGAACTGCTGGGCCTTCGCCTGCGCCACGGCAAGCCGCTGGAACTGGTCAGTGGTGAACGGCAGTGGACGTTCGCCCCGGGCGGGGCAGAGGCTGCCAGCGGGATCGACGATGACAGCGCGTACTGGGTGCTGGACGAGGCCGGCCTGCAGGCGGCTGCGGCGCTTCCGGCGCAGCGCGGGGTGTACCCGCTGGATGCGGCGCTGCAGATCGAGGTGGTGCCGACCCAGCTGCGCGACGGCAAGGGCAACGTGATCCGCGAGATCGGTTGAGCGTAGCGGTGAAGCCGATGGGGTCGGAGCCGCCTGCTGCGCAGGCGGATCCGACCCCGCACTGGCATCAGGCCAGGCCTTCGGCCTTCAGCACGGCCTGCACGCCGGCGTCGGCGTCCATGCGCGCCTTGTAGGCGGCCAGGTTGTCCAGACCGGACAGGTCCACCTTGGTGCCGGCTGCCCAGCGCAGGGTGATGTAGAAGTACGGGTCGGCGAAGCTGCGGAAACCGGCCAGCCAGGGCTTGTCGGCCAGCTGCTTGTCGGCGGTTTCGAACAGCGCGCGCAGGCGCTTGTGGGCGGCGGCACGGACCGCATCGTACTGGCCTTCGTCGGCAATGAACTTGCCCGGCGCGAACAGCGGCGAGAACGCCGGGTGCACGTCGGAATTGACGAAGGACAGCCAGCGGGCTGCTTCGGCGCGCTGGCGCGGGCTGCCATCGCCGCCCAGGCCGGCCTGCGGGAAGCTGTCGGCGATGTAGCCCATGATGGCGGCGTTCTGCACCAGCACGAAGTCGCCATCGACCAGCGCCGGGACGGCGCCTGCCGGATTGATCTTCAGGAATTCCGGACCCTTCAGGGTGTCCTTGTTCAGCAGTTCCACTTCGAACGGCTGGCCGGTCCACTGCAGGGCGATGTGGTCGGCGGTGGAGCAGGCACCGGGCTTGCTGTACAGCTTCATGGGAACTCCAGGGTAGGGCGTGGTGGAAACACCCACTATCCCAGAGCCCCGGCAGCGGCGGCAACGCTGCCGCCGGCAACAGATCGTTACGACTGGCGAGGCTTGAGGTTCTGCACCTTATAGAAGGTGTGATCGCCGATGGTGGCCACCTGGTAGGCGTTGCGCCAGTTCGGGCTGGCAATGGCCAGTGCGGCGAAGTGGCTGGCGCCGGGCACGATCTCGCGGCGTTCGCCGGCCGGCAGCGCCCAGTTGCGCTCGGCGTCGAAGGCCACGTTCATGGCTTCACTCCAGGCGGCATCGTTGCCCAGCTGGGTGCCGGGCGATACCAGGGTGGGCGCGAACTGCTTGCGCGCGGTCACCACCTGGCACATCGAATCGCCCCACAGCCCGCTGTCGAGGCGGCGCAGGGCCACTTCGGCCACGGCCTGCTGGCCGCGCAGGGTCTGGTCGCGGGCTTCCAGGTAAACGGTGGTGCTCAAACACAGCGAATCAGCCGCCGGCTGCGGCAACAACTGCGACAGCCAGAGAATCCAGGCCAGTTTCATATGACTCCTTGCTCCGTATGGGCCGCACCGCGCGGTTCCGGCTGCGGGGGCCGGCCGGGGGGCTGGTACGACTTGGCGTGATGGGGAGGCGGCCATCGGGGCCGCCCCGTGGGCGGCCTCCAAAACATTGATCACGAACCGATCAGGGAGGACCGCACCGGCTCACCGGAAACTGGCTGGTGAGCGGAAAGATGGCGCAAGGTAGGGGGCTGTTACCGAACGCTTCCTGAATCGCTCGGCTTGACATTCAGCTTCGGGGGCGGTGACGGAAATCACATTTGCGCCCCCATTCATCTACAAATCAGAGCGCGGCGGCGACGCGACTGCCCTGATTGATCGCGCGTTTTGCATCCAGTTCTGCCGCCACGTCGGCACCGCCGATCAGCTGCGCGGTGATGCCCGCAGCGTCCAGTTCGGCCTGCAACGCGCGCTGCGGTTCCTGCCCGGCGCAGATCACCACGTGGTCCACCGGCAACAGCTGTTCGCTGCCGTCCACGCGGATGCGCAGGCCGGCATCGTCCACGCCCAGGTACTCCACGCCACCGAGCATGCGCACGCCCTTGGCCTTCAGCGTGGCGCGGTGGATCCAGCCGGTGGTCTTGCCCAGGCGGGCACCGGGCTTGCCGGGGCTGCGCTGCAGCAGCCACAGCCGCCGCGGCGAGGCTTCCACCACGGGCGTGGCCAGCGCGCCGCGCGCCTCGAAGCGGGCGTCCACGCCCCATTCGGCCATCCAGCGCTGCGGGTCCAGCGCAGGTGAGGGACCGTCATGGCTGAGGAATTCGCCCACGTCGAAGCCGATACCGCCGGCGCCGATGATCGCCGCGCTGGCGCCCACCTGCACCCGGCCCAGCAGCACGTCCAGGTAGTTCACCACCTTGGGGTGGTCGGCACCGGGGAAATCGACCCGGCGCGGCACGATGCCGGTGGCCAGCACCACGTGGTCGAAGCCGGCCAGCGCGGTGGCGTCGGCGCGGGTGCCCAGGCGTACGTCCACCCCGGTTTCGGCCAGCTTGTGGCGGAAGTAGCGCAGGGTCTCGTGGAACTCTTCCTTGCCGGGAATGCGCTTGGCCACGTTGAACTGGCCGCCGATCTCATCGCCGGCATCGAACAGGGTGACCTGGTGGCCACGCTCGGCGGCCACCGTGGCACAAGCCAGCCCGGCCGGCCCGGCGCCGACCACGGCGATCTTCTTCGGCGCAGCGGTGGGGCGGTAGACCAGTTCGGTTTCGTGCGCGGCGCGCGGGTTCACCAGGCAACTGGCCAGCTTGTTTTCGAACACATGGTCCAGGCAGGCCTGGTTGCAGGCAATGCAGGTATTGATGGCCTCCGGGCGGCCGGCGCGCGCCTTGTTCGTCCACTGCGAGTCGGCCAGCAGCGGGCGGGCCAGCGACACCATGTCGGCGCCGCCACTGGCCAGGATGCGCTCGGCAACGTCGGGCATGTTGATGCGGTTGGTGGCCACCAGCGGCACCTTCACGTGCGGCTTCAGCTTGGCGGTGACCCCGGCGAACGCGGCGCGCGGCACCGACGTGGCGATGGTGGGAATGCGCGCCTCATGCCAGCCGATGCCGGAATTGATGATCGTCGCGCCGGCGGCCTCGATGGCCTGGGCCTGCTGCACGATCTCTTCCCAGTTGCTGCCGTTGTCCACCAGGTCCACCAGCGACAGGCGGTAGATGATGATGAAATCCGGCCCGCAGGCCTCGCGGATGCGGCGCACGATTTCCACCGCAAAGCGCATGCGCTGGCTGGCATCGCCGCCCCAGCGGTCGCTGCGGGTGTTGGTGCGTGGGGCGATGAACTCGTTGATGAGGTAGCCCTCCGAACCCATCACTTCCACGCCGTCGTAGCCGGCCTCGCGGGCCAGCCGGGCGCTGCGCGCGTAATCGGCGATATGGCGCTCCACGCCGCTGGCCGACAGCGCGCGCGGGGTGAACGGGTTGATCGGTGCCTTCAGCTTCGAAGGTGCCACCGACAGGGGATGGTAGGCATAGCGCCCGGCATGCAGCAGCTGCAGGCAGATCTTCGCGCCGTGCTGGTGTGCGGCGGCGGTGAGCTGGCGGTGCGGGCGCACTTCCCAGGGCCAGGACAGCTTGCCGCCGAACGGCTTCAGCCAGCCGACCACGTTGGGCGCGAAGCCGCCGGTGACGATCAGGCCCACGCCGCCCTCGGCACGCTCGGCGAAGTAGGCGGCCAGGCGCGGGAAGTCACGGGCGCGGTCTTCCAGGCCGGTGTGCATCGAGCCCATCAGAACCCGGTTGCGCAGCTGGGTGAAGCCCAGGTCCAGCGGGGCGAACAGATTCGGGTAGGCGGTTTCGTTGGCTGGCGACATGTCGATACGCTTGCGTACGGAAGCGCGAAGCGTGCCGTGAAACGGCGGCCGGGGCAAGGGGCGCCGCGGCCGCGACCGATCACCCCACGCCGCGCTGCGCGCTCGCCGGGCGGGGGGCGGCGCCCGCCGCCGGGGCGCGGCCGATGCCGAACCAGCCCAGGGTGATGCCGCACAACGGCCCGATCAACACGGCGAAGGCCAGTGTGCCCAGGCCGACATCGCCGCCCAGCCACCAGCCCAGCAGCAGTACGCTGCCTTCAATCAGGCTGCGCACCTTCCAGATCGGCCAACCGGTACGGGCGTGCAGGCCGGTCATCAGGCCGTCGCGCGGGCCCGGGCCCAGGCGCGCGCCGATGTACAGCCCGGTGGCCAGGGCGACCAGCAGCAGACCCCCGGTGAACAGCGCAAGCTGCCAGCCCAGCGCGGTGGCCGGCGGCAGCAGCCACAGGCCGATCTGCGCCGAGGGCCCGATCAGCAGCACGTTCAGCACGGTGCCGGCGCCGGGCTTCTGCCGCAGCGGCCACCACAGAAGCAGCACCAGCGCGCCGATGGCGTTGGTGGCCAGACCGAACGACAGCGGCGTCTGCGCGGCGATGCCCTGCGACAGCACATCCCACGGGGCGACGCCGATGCCGGCGCGGATCATCAGGGCAGCACCAAAGCCGTACAGGAACAGGCCGGTGATCAACTGCAGCAGGCGCAGGGGCAGGGCGGTAGGCATGGGGGACTCGGGGATGGGGGAGGGCAACTGTTGCCACCGTAATCCCGAATTCCGCGCTGCAATAGATACAGATGCCGGGCAATCCGCGCACACAGTCGGCGGCATGGGGGTAGAGTCGAGCTTGCTCGACTGTCGTCTCGCGAAGTCGAGCAAGCTCGACTCTACCGGCCTTGTCAGTCGAGCAAGCTCGACTCTACCCGGCCGTTATTCCCAGCCGGACAGCGCCAGCTTGCCGATCGTGCGCCTGCTGGCCAGGCGCTCATGCGCTGCCTCCACGTTGGCGGCGTTGATGCTGCCCACCACTTCACTCAGGGTGCCGCGCAGCTGGCCGGCGTCGATCATGCTGGCTGCACGGTTGAGGATGCGGTGCTGTTCAATCTGGTCGGCGGTCTGGAATCGCGCGCGGGCGAACATGAATTCCCAGTGGATGCCGATGCACTTGGCCTTGTAGGGATCGCCGATGCGCAGCGGCCCGCGTGGCTCGACAATCAGCCCGACGTGGCCCTGCGGCGCCACGATCTGCCCCAGTTCGTCCCAGTAATGGTCGGTGTCAGCCAGGTTCAGGGCCACCTGCACGCTGTCCACGCCCAGCGCCTGCAACTGCGGCTGCAGGGGCTGGCGGTGGTCGATCACATGGGCCGCGCCCATCCGTCGGCACCAGTCCACGGACGCTTCGCGCGACGCTGTCGCAATAACCTCGAAACCGGCGTGCTGGGCCAGTTGGATCGCCATCGAGCCCACACCGCCGGCGCCGCCGATCACCAGCAGGCGTTGCCCGGCATGGCGGCGCCCGTCCAGCTGCAAGGGCATGCGCTGGAACAGCAGCTCCCACGCAGTGAGCGTGGTCAACGGCAGGGCGGCAGCTTCGGCGAAATCCAGCGTGGTGGGCTTGCGCGCCACCAGCCGTTCATCCACCCATTGGTACTGCGCGTTGCAGCCCGGGCGGGTCACGTCGCCGGCGTAATAGACCTCGTCGCCGGAAGCGAACAGGCTGGCCTCTTCACCGATCGCCTCCACCACCCCGGCCGCATCCCAGCCGAGTACCCGGGGCCGGTCGAGCATGGCCCCGGTGGTGGCCGCGCGCTGCTTGCCATCGACCGGGTTGACCGAGATCGCCTGCACCCGCACCAGCAGATCACGCCCCCGCGGAGGCAGGGGCGGAGGCAACTGCACATCCTGCAGCGCAGGCAGAGATTCACGACACAGGGCGACGGCTTTCATCATGACTCCGGCTCGGTTCGTGCGTTCATCATAAGGTTCCTCACCTCGATGGGCGCGCGCTGAATCGTCGCGAGTTTCCCTTTTCCACAGTTGTCACATTGTGTCCTTAATGCCCCTCAAACCCTTGTGCCACGGGGGTATTGCGGATTTTCATGATCCTGTATAGGGTTTCAACGTCGGACCGGTGGCTGGTCGGGTACGACGCTTCACATGTTACGGGACTGTTAACATGACCTTCACCCGCCTGAGCATAATGTTCGCGGCGGTGGCGTGCTGAATCGGCTGTCTGAACATCGACGCAGTAGTGCTGGCCCATGCCTCTACCGGTTTCATACCCCCGAAATAGGAGCTGTACTCAATGAACAAGAAGATCCTTACTGCCGCGCTGCTGGGCGGTCTGGCTTTCGCCCAGGCTGCGTCGGCGCAGGAGTTCGATGACCGCTGGTACCTGACCGGTTCGGCTGGCTTCAACTTCCAGGACAGCGACCGTCTGACCAATGATGCCCCGTTCGTCACCCTGGGTCTGGGCAAGTTCATCAGCCCGAACTGGTCGCTGGACGGTGAGCTGAACTACCAGAACCCGAACTTCGACGCCAACCAGGATCTGAACTGGTCGCAGTACGGCGTGTCGTTCGACCTGCGTCGCCACTTCATCCAGGAAGGCCGCGGCTGGAACCCGTACATCGTCGGTGGCCTGGGCTACCAGAAGTCCGAGGAAGAGTACGCTGCCCTGGACAACAACGGTCCGCGTGAGCGCAAGGACGGCAACCTGTCGGCCAAGCTGGGCGTCGGCCTGCAGACCACCTTCGAAAAGCGCGTTGCTGTCCGCGCCGAAGTGGCCTACCGCGCTGATTTCGACGACCAGAGCGTTGCCGCTCGCGACGAAAGCTGGTTCGGCGACGTGCTGGCTTCGGTCGGCGTCGTGATCCCGCTGGGCCCGGCCCCGGTGGCTGCTGCCCCGGCTCCGGCTCCGGTTGCCCCGAGCTGCGCCGACCTGGACGACGACGGTGACGGCGTCAACAACTGCGACGACAAGTGCCCGAACTCGCAGCCGGGTCAGACCATCGGTCCGGACGGTTGCCCGGTGCCGGTCTCGATCGACCTGAAGGGCGTGAACTTCGACTTCGACAAGTCGAACCTGCGTCCGGACGCTGTGGCCATCCTGTCGGAAGCTTCGGAAATCCTGAAGCGTTACCCGGATCTGCGCGTTGAAGTGGCCGGTCACACCGACTCGAAGGGTACCGACGCTTACAACCAGAAGCTGTCCGAGCGTCGCGCCACCGCGGTGTACAACTACCTGACCCAGAACGGCGTGGACGCTTCGCGTCTGGTCGGCCCGATCGGCTACGGCGAGAGCCGTCCGATTGCTCCGAACACCAACCCGGATGGTTCGGACAACCCGGAAGGTCGCGCCAAGAACCGTCGTACCGAGCTGAACGTCCAGAACTAAGTTCTGACGCTCTGCCAGTAAGACACAGCAGGACCCGGCTTCGGCCGGGTCTTGTTGTTTGTGGAGCCAGGGAATGTGCGGGTACCGCGCAAAGACAACCGTCCATCGGCTTTTTTTCCAGAAAACCAACAAGTTGCCGTATTCATTGAAGGTTCCGCTTGAAAGCTGTGGCGGCATTGCTAAACTCGCCGCGTCACTTCCTTTCGTGGATGCCCCTCATGTTCCGCTCTGCATCGGCCGCCGTTCTGGCGCTGGCCCTGGTTCCCGCTGCCCACGCCGCGGTTGATTGCTCGGTCAACACCAGCGCGTCGCCGCTGCCCCTGCCGGCCACCGCCATCGCGCCGGTGGCCGACGAGCTGTACATCCGCGGCAGCCAGCTGGGCATGTCCGCCGGCGTGCTGGGCAGCAGCTACGATCCGTCGCAGTCGCTGGACCAGGTGCTGCAGCGTCTGCGCATCGATGGCTGCCAGAACATTGCCAAGGCCATTCCGAGTGCGCCGGCGGTGAAGCCGAACGACCCGGCCGCGTACAAGCCGCAGACCGAGTTCGACAACACGCCGTGGCGCTTTGACATGAGCCAGAACGGCAAGCGCATGACCGCCGAAGAGTTCGACGCCTGGATGAAGGCGCGCGGCGTGCGTGTGGTCAAGGCACGCCCGGCACCGGCCGCGGCGCCGGCGGCCGCCACCGAAGCACCGGCTGAAACCAAGCCGGGCGAGAAGAAGTAAGCCGCGCGGGGAGCAGAGGCTTGCGCACGCGCCGCCCACCTGCCACCCCCGCCGCCCGCGCCCACGCACCGCGTGGGCGTGCGAATGCCACTGCGGCACCGGCCGGGGTTCGCCATGGCCTGGCCCGCGTGTTGTCCAAGGCGGGCGTCTGCTCGCGTACCGAAGCCGCGCGCTGGATTGCCGAAGGGCGCGTGCGCGTGTCCGGGCGCATCGTGCGTGACCCCGAATTCCCGATTGCCAGCCCGGCACCGCCGATCGAGGTGGATGGCCAGCCGCTGGCGCCGCCGCAGCGCCTGTACCTGATGTTGAACAAGCCGCGCGGGGTGGTGACCACCGCCCAGGACGAGCGTGGGCGCGACACGGTGTACCGCTGTTTCGATGGTGCAGGCCTGCCGTGGATCGCCCCGGTGGGGCGCCTGGACAAGGCCAGTGAAGGGCTGCTGCTGTTCAGCAACGACCCGCAATGGGCCGCGCGGCTGACCGATCCGCAGACCGGGCCGGACAAGACCTATCACGTGCAGACCGACCGCCTGCCCGACGACGCCACCCTGGCGGCGCTGCAGGCCGGTATTGAAGACGAGGGCGAGTTCCTGGTGGCCCGTGCCGTGCGCGTCCTGCGCAGCGGCGACAAGACCGCGTGGCTGGAGGTGGTGCTCGACGAGGGCCGCAACCGCCATATCCGTCGCCTGTTGGCGGCCTTCGACCTGCAGGTGTTGCGCCTGGTCCGGGTCGCGATCGGCGGGCTGGTGCTTGGCGATCTCGGCAAGGGGCAATGGCGGGAGCTGCAGGTCAGCGACCAGCAGCAGCTTGTGGCTGCTGCACCGGGCTGAAGTCCGGCCCACGGCTGGCCGCGGCCAGCCACCGTTCCAGGCGTAGGGGGCGCCTGGTTTTCGATTTACTTGAACGGAGTGTGCCCATGTACCCGACCCTCAACCGAACCCTGCGCTGCGCCGGCCTGCTGTTGCCGCTGGCCGTGCTGACCGCCTGCAGCGGCCACAAGAAGGTGGCCAAGGCCGAAACCCCGGCCGAGGCGCCGGTGGTGGAGGTAAAGACCCCGGAACTGGATGGCCGCGGCAGCTACCGCTTCATGATGAGCAACGGCGACCAGAAGATGACCGCCGACCAGTTCGACGCCTGGATGAAGGCCAACGGCATCCGCGTGGCCAAGGGCAACGCGCAGGACGCCGCCGCCAAGCCGGTGGTGGTGGCCAGCAAGGACGAACCGAAGGACAAGAAGAAAAAGAAGAAGTAAGCACCGGCAGGTGCCGACCTTTAAGCCCCGGTAGGTGCCGACCTTGGTCGGCACGCTATGCGCGGTGGGGTCAGCACGCCATCAGGCCCGGTAGGTGCCGACCTTGGTCGGCACGCTCTGCTTGATGGGGTCAGAGCCCTTTCCTGCGGAAAGGGATCCGACCCCGGACCTGATCAACCCTTGATCACGCCCAGTTCCACGCCGATGCGGGTGAACGCATCGATCGCGCGGTCCAGGTGCTCGCGGGTGTGGGCGGCACTGATCTGGGTGCGGATGCGCGCCTGGCCCTTGGGCACCACCGGGAAGAAGAAGCCGATCGCGTAGATGCCTTCTTCCAGCAGGCGCTCGGCGAACTTCTGCGCCAGCGGTGCGTCGTACAGCATCACCGGGCTGATCGGATGCACGCCCGGCTTCACGTCGAAACCGGCGGCGACCATCTTTTCGCGGAAGTAGGTGGTGTTCTGCACCAGCGTGCTGCGCAGATCATCGGCGGCGGCCAGCATCTCGAAAGCCTTGATGCCGGCGGCCACCACGTGCGGCGGCAGCGAGTTGGAGAACAGGTACGGGCGCGAACGCTGGCGCAGCAGTTCGATCACTTCGGCGCTGGCGCAGGTGAAACCGCCGAGCGCGCCGCCCATGGCCTTGCCCAGGGTGCCGGTGATGATGTCGATCTTTTCCAGCACGCCCTTCACTTCGGCCGAGCCGCGACCGCTGGCACCGAGGAAGCCGGTGGCGTGGCATTCGTCGATGTGCACCAGTGCGTTGTACTTCTTCGCCAGCGCGGTGATTTCGTCCAGCGGGGCGATGAAGCCGTCCATCGAGAACACGCCGTCGGTGGTGATCAGCTTGGTCTTGCAGCCGGCCGCATCAGCGGCCTGCAGCTGCGCTTCCAGGTCGGCCATGTCGCAGTTGGCGTAGCGGAAGCGCTTGGCCTTGCACAGGCGCACGCCGTCGATGATCGAGGCGTGGTTCAGTGCGTCGGAAATGATCGCGTCGTTCTCGCCGAGCAGCGGTTCGAACAGACCGCCGTTGGCGTCGAAGCAGGCCGCGTACAGGATCGTGTCCTGCTTGCCGAAGAAGTCGGCAATCTGCTTTTCCAGCTGCTTGTGCAGGTCCTGGGTGCCGCAGATGAAGCGCACCGAGGCCATGCCGAAGCCGTGGCTGTCCAGCGCGTCCTTGGCGGCCTGGATCAGGTCCGGGTGGTCGGCAAGGCCCAGGTAGTTGTTGGCGCAGAAGTTCAGCACGGTGCGGCCATCGTCGAGGGTGATCTCGGCCGACTGCGGGCTGGTGATGATCCGCTCGGACTTGAACAGGCCTTGGGCGCGGATGGCGTCCAGTTCGTCGGCGTAATGGCGGGTCAGGGCGGAGGAGGCGTCGGTCATGGCGTGGGCACGGCTCAGCACGGGAAACCACCGATTCTACCGGGCAACCCGGGCCGTCGACCGGGCAGGGCGCGCCACCGCCATGGCCGGCACATGTTGCATCGCAATAGCAAACGGGTTAAAAATTCGTGAACCGGCCCTGTCTGGCCCGGTTGCCGCTTCCGCCTTCCACGCCACCGCCCCCCACCGGAGACGCCCATGAAGCACGCCCGTGCCTGCCTGTCCCTTGCCGCCGCCCTTGCCCTGGCCCCGTTTGCCGCCAGCGCCCAGGAGGCCGAGTCGCCTTACAGCTGGAATGTCACCGCTGTTTCCGATTACCTGTTCCGTGGCGTATCGCAGACCGACGAAGATCCGACCCTGCAGGCCGGCTTCACCTACACCAGCCCGGTCGGCCTGTATGCCGGCGTGTGGGGTTCGGGCGTGGATTTCGGCCCGGGCGACCCGAGCGTCGAAGTGGACTACCAGATCGGCTACGGCATTGACGCCACCGAGCGCCTGAACTTCGATGTGCTGCTGAACCGCTACACCTATCCCGGTGCCAGCGAGCTGAACTACAACGAGCTGATCACCACCACCACGCTGGATGACACCTACAAGCTGACGGTGGCCTACAGCAACGACGTGTGGAACAGCAGCACCGATGGCTGGTACTACGCGCTGGGCGGCGAGTGGGGCCTGCCGCAGGACTTCACGCTGAGCGCCAATGTCGGCCGCAGCACCTTCGAAAAGGGCATCGCCAAGGATTACACCGACTGGAACGTCGGCGTCAGCCGCCAGTTCGGCATGTTCAACGTGGGCCTGGGCTACTACGGCACCGACAGCGACGGCCGCTACAACTCCGGCAAGCTGGCGCACAGCCGCGTGATGCTGTCGGTTGCCATCGGCAACTGATCCGACGCGGCTGTCGTCCACGAAAAAGGCGCCCGATGGGCGCCTTTTTCACTACCGGAGCGTGCCGAGCAAGCTCGGCACCTACCATTCGCGCGCGGAACCGAGGATCAGTTCCAGCTGAGCACGACCTTGCCGGCCTTGCCTTCTTCCATCAGGTCGAAGCCCTTCTGGAAATCGTCGATCGGCAGCTGGTGGGTCATCACCTTGCCGAGCGGGAAGCCGGACAGCACCAGCTGCGTCATCTTGTACCAGGTCTCGTACATCTTGCGGCCGTAAATGCCCTGCACGGTCAGGCCCTTGAAGATGATCTTGTCCCAGTCGCAGCCGGCGCCCTTGGGCATGATGCCGAGCATGGCGATCTTGCCGCCGTGGTACATGCAGTCGAGCATGTCGTTGAACGCGCGCGGGTTGCCGCTCATTTCCAGGCCCACGTCGAAGCCCTCCATGTGCAGTTCCTTCATCACGTCCTTCAGCGACTGGTTGGCGACGTTCACCACGCGGGTGGCGCCCATGTCGGCGGCCAGCTTCAGGCGGAAGTCGTTGACGTCGGTGACCACCACGTTGCGCGCACCGATGTGCTTGCAGATGCCGGCGGCGATGATGCCGATCGGGCCTGCGCCGGTGATCAGCACGTCCTCGCCGATGACGTCGAATTCCAGCGCGCAGTGCGCGGCATTGCCGTACGGGTCGAAGAAGGCGGCCAGCTCGGACGGGATCTGGTCGGGGATCGGCCACAGGTTGCTGGCCGGCATCACCATGTATTCGGCGAAGGCGCCGTTGACGTTGACGCCGATGCCGACGGTGTTCGGGCACAGGTGCGGGCGGCCGCCGCGGCAGTTGCGGCAGTGGCCGCAGACGATGTGGCCTTCGGCCGAGACGCGCTGGCCGATCTCGTAGCCGGTGACGGCCGAGCCGAGCGCGGCGATGCGGCCGACGAACTCGTGGCCGATGGTCAGGCCCGGCTTGATGGTGCGCTGGCTCCACTCGTCCCACAGGTAGATATGCAGGTCGGTACCGCAGATGGCGGTCTTTTCCAGCTTGATCAGTACCTCGTTCGGGCCCGGGGTCGGAACCGGAACCTCTTCCAGCCAGATGCCCTTGGCGGCTTCGCGCTTGACCAGGGCCTTCATCGTTTGCTGCGCCATCGGGTGGAACTCGTCAGGGGGAAAACGCGGATTATAGAGCGCTGGGCGCAATTCCCATGTTGCGCTGCGGGTGCGCAGCATCCCCGGCAGCGCCAGGCCCTGCCCGGCGCCCATGCCCGGCGGGAAGGCCCGCGCAGCCCATGACTTCCGGGCATCGGGCGGGGCAGGGGGCTGGGCTACACTCGGCGGTTCTTTCACCAGGGGCCGCTCGATGCGCTCGAACCTGCTTGCATTCTCCGTCGTCGCCAGCCTCGGGCTGGTCCAGGTCGCCCATGCCGCCGAAGGCATGTGGGTGCCGCAGCAGCTGCCGGAAATCGCCGGCCCGCTGCAGAAGGCCGGCCTGAAGCTGTCCCCGCAGCAGCTGGCCGACCTGACCGGCGACCCGATGGGCGCGGTGGTTGCGCTGGGCGGCTGCACCGCCAGCTTCGTCTCCCCGCAGGGCCTGGTGGTGACCAACCACCACTGCGCCTATGGCGCCATCCAGCTCAATTCGACCGCGCAGAAGAACCTGATCAAGGACGGCTTCAACGCGCCGACCCTGAAGGACGAACTGAGCGCCGGCCCGAACGCACGCGTGTTCGTGCTTGACCAGATCACCGACGTCACCGCCCAGGCCAAGGCCGCCATTGCCGCCGCCGGCAAGGACCCGCTCGCCCGCAGCCGCGCGCTGGATGCCTTCGACAAGGCCCAGGTGGCCGCCTGTGAAGCCGACGCCGGCTTCCGCTGCCGCCTGTACTCGTTCAGCGGCGGCAACACCTACCGCCTGTTCCGCAACATGGAAATCAAGGACGTGCGCCTGGTCTACGCGCCCCCGGGCAGCGTCGGCAAGTTCGGTGGCGACATCGACAACTGGATGTGGCCGCGCCACACCGGCGATTTCTCGTTCTACCGCGCTTACGTCGGCAAGGACGGCAAGCCGGCGGCATTCTCGGCCGACAACGTGCCCTACCAGCCCAAGCACTTCCTGAAGTTCGCCGACCAGCCGCTGGGCGCCGACGACTTCGTGATGGTGGCCGGCTACCCGGGCCGCACCAACCGCTACGCCCTGGCCGGCGAGTTCAACGAGACCGCCAGCTTCACCTACCCGACCATCGCCCGCCACTACAACGCGGTGCTGAAGATGATCGACGAGGCCGGCAAGGCCGACCCGGACGTGAAAGTGAAGTACGCCGCCACCGCGGCCAGCATGAACAACGTGGCCAAGAACTACCTGGGCCAGCTGGAAGGCTTCAAGCGCATCGACGCGGCCGGCCAGAAGCAGGCCGAAGAAGCGGCCGTGCTGGCCTGGCTGAAGAAGCAGGGCGCCGCGGGCAAGCCGGCACTGGCCGCGCACGCGCAGCTGGTCCAGCACCTGGCCACCAGCAAGGCCACCCGTGAACGCGATCTGTTCGTGGGCCAGTTCAACAACACTTCGGCGGTGGGCGCGGCCATCACCCTGTACCGCCTGTCGATCGAACGCAGCAAGCCGGACGCCGAGCGCGAAGCCGGTTTCCAGCAGCGTGACCTGACCACCATCGAAGGTGGCCTGAAGCAGATGGACCGCCGCTACGTGGCGAAGATGGACCAGCAGCTGCAGACCTACTGGCTGGACCAGTACGTGGCCCTGCCGGCCGCGCAGCGCGACAACGAAGTGCTGAACAAGTGGCTGGGTGGCAGCAACGAGGCCGCCGTGAAGTCGCTGGTGGGCAAGCTGTCGGGCACCGAGCTGGGCAGCCTGGACACGCGCCTGAAGTGGTTCAACGCCGACCGCGCGGCCTTTGAAGCCAGCACCGATCCGGCCATCCAGTACGCCGTGGCAGTGATGCCGGCGCTGCTGAAGCAGGAAGAGCAGAAGAAGATCCGCGAGGGCGAATCGCTGACGGCCCGTCCGCTGTACCTGCAGGCCGTGGCCGACTACAAGAAGAGCCAGGGCGAGTTCGTCTACCCCGATGCCAACCTGTCGCTGCGCATCACCTTCGGCAACGTGATGGGCTACGGCAAGGACGGTGTGCAGTACACCCCGTTCACCACCCTGGAAGGCGTGGCCGCCAAGGAAACCGGCGAAGACCCGTTCGATTCGCCGAAGGCGCTGCTGGATGCGGTCAAGGCCAAGCGTTACGGTGGCCTGGAAGACAAGCGCATCGGTTCGGTGCCGGTGAACTTCCTGTCCAACCTGGATATCACCGGTGGCAACTCGGGTTCGCCGGTGCTGGATGCGCACGGCAAGCTGGTCGGCCTGGCCTTCGACGGCAACTGGGAATCGGTCAGCTCCAACTGGGTGTTCGACCCGGTGATGACCCGCATGATTGCCGTGGACAGCCGCTACATGCAGTGGATCATGCAGGAAGTGGCGCCGGCGCCGCAGCTGCTGAAGGAACTGAACCTGGCGAAATAAAGGTTCACGGTGGTAGCGCCGGGCCGCGCCCGGCGGAATCCGCCTGCAATGCCCGAAACCCCGCGACCGGTGTCGCGGGGTTTTTTCATGCCCGGTCCGGCCCGGTGCGCCGAACAGGTATCATCCCTGTTCCGCGTACTTCACAGGATGTGAACGAAACGGAATCTTCCTCCCCCCAGGACCCCTTGTTCGCATGCGCATCCTGCTTGCCCGTCACGGCGAAACGCCGTGGAACGCCGAAGGCCGCTACCAGGGCCAGATCGACATCCCGCTTTCGCCCATCGGCGAAGCCCAGGCCCAGGCTCTGGGCGCCCGTCTTGCTTCGGTGGACATCACCCGTGCGGTGGCCTCGCCGCTGTCGCGCGCCCAGCTGACCGCCCAGCTTGCCCTGGGTGCCGACCGCGCCGGCATGCTGCAGACCGAACCGGATCTGCAGGAAATCGCCCACGGTGAGTGGGAAGGCCTGCTGGCCAGCGAGATCAACGAAAAAGACCCGTCGCGGCTGAAGGCCTGGCGCGAGGAACCCGATACCGTGCTGATGCCGGGCGGCGAATCGCTGCGCCTGGTGCTGGAGCGCAGCTGGCGTGGCCTGGCCCGTGCCGCTGAAGGCCTGGGCGAGCACGACACCCTGCTGGTGGTCGCCCACGACGCAGTGAACCGGGTGATCCTGTGCAAGGTGCTGGGCCTGCCGATTTCCCGCCTGTGGACCTTCCGCCAGGCGCCGACCACCCTGAACCTGCTCGAAGGCGCCGACCTGGACAGCCTGGAAGTGGTGCGCCTGAACGATTGCGCCCACCACACGCCGTTCTTCGGCGAAGCCAAGCACCGCGCGCTGTAAACCCTTCCAACGAACCACCTGCTGCTGCTGGAACCCTTGCCGTGACGAACACCCCGACCACCCTGGCCGACTGGCTGGACTACATTGAACGCCAGCACCCGGCGAGCATCGACATGGGCCTGGAGCGCGTGCGCAGCGTGGCCGCGGCGATGGGCCTGGGCGCACCGGCCGGGCGCACCATCGTGGTCGGTGGCACCAACGGCAAGGGTTCCACCGTCGCCTTCATCGAAGCCATCGCCCGCGCCGCCGGCTGGAAGGTTGGCGCATACACCTCGCCGCACCTGCTGCGCTACAACGAACGCGTGCGCATCGATGGCCAGGACGTGGACGATGCCGCGCTGGTGGCGGCGTTCAACGCGGTGGAAGCGGCGCGCGGGCAGACCACCTTGACCTATTTCGAGTACGGCACGCTGGCCGCGCTGCACCTGTTCGCGGCGGCCGGGCTGGATCTGGCCGTGCTGGAAGTGGGGTTGGGCGGTCGCCTGGACGCGGTGAACATCGTCGATGCCGATGTGTCGGTGATCACCACCGTGGATATCGACCACGCCGAATGGCTGGGCGAGGACCGCGAAGCCATCGGCGCCGAGAAGGCCGGCATCATCCGTGGCTGGAAGCCGGTGATCCTGGGCGAGACCGATCCGCCATCCAGCGTGCTGGCCCGGGCCTATCTGCTGGGTGCCAACGCCATCCGCGGTGGCAGCGACTACTTCTACGAACCGATCGATGCGCAGCGCTGGCGCTGGCGCGATGTCGGCACCCGCCTGGAGCTGCCGACCCCGGCGCTGGCCGGCCCGATCCAGCTGGCCAATGCCGGCGCGGCGATCGCCGCCCTGCGCGCGCTGGACAAGCCGGTGCCGCGCGCGGCCTGGGCCGAAGGCGTGGCCGCTGCGCGCATTGCCGGCCGCCTGCAGGCATTCGAGCGCGATGGCGTGCAGATCCGCGTGGATGTGGGCCACAACCCGCAAGCCGCCGGGCAGCTGGCGCGCGCGCTGAAGGCCGAAGTCGTGCCTGGCCGCACCCTGGCCGTGTACGCCGCGCTGCAGGACAAGGACGCGGTGGGTGTGGTGAACGCGCTGCAGGACGTGGTGACGCAGTGGACCCTGGCCGGCCTGGACGGCGCCCGTGGGCAGAGCGCGCAGCAGCTGCAGACGTGCCTGGCTGACACCGGCGCGGCAGTGGACGCCCTGGCCGACAGCGTCGAGCAGGCCCTGCAGCAGGTGCTGGCGCAGGCGCAGCGCGGCGATCGCGTGCTGGTGTTCGGTTCGTTCCATACCGCAGCACAGGCGCTGGCGTGGCTGCAGGCCTCGGCCTGACCCGCGTTCAGCCGCCGCCGACGCCGTTTCCCCCGGCACCCGTATAATCGACCCAACTTCCGCCTGTCGCCTGCCTCACGTGGATACACCCCTGAAACAGCGTTTGATTGGCGCCATCGTCCTGGTGGCCTTGGCCGTGATCTTCCTGCCGATGCTGGTCAAGGGGCCGGCCCCGGACAGCGGTGTGGCCAATGTGCCGATCACCGCGCCCGATGCGCCGGGCGATGGCCAGTTCGAAACCCGTGAGCTGCCGCTGGTGGCTCCGGCAGGCGGCGCCACCGGCCTGCAGAGTGGCCAGGCCCGTCCGCTGGACGAAGCGGCCGCACCGGCCACCCCGCCCACCGTGGACACCTCGCCGGCCGTTGCCGCCGGCAACTACGCGGTCACTTTCGGCGCCTACGCCAGCCAGGCCGACGCCGAGGCGGTGATCGCCTACCTGAAGCGCTCGCAGCTGCCGGGCTTCTCGGACACCACCACCATCAATGGTCGCGCGGCGTGGCGGGTGCGCGTGGGGCCGTATGCTGATCGTGCCCAGGCCGAAGCGGCCCGGTTGCAGGCAGTGAAGGTGCGGGCCGATGTGAAGGCCGAAGTGATCACCCTGGACGCGGCACCGGCCGCCGCCGTTGCGGCCAGCCCGGCGGCGACCGCGCCCAGCGCCAGTACCCCGGTTGCCGCATCGTCGCCGGCCGCCACGGCCAACCCGGTGCGCAGCGAAGCCCTGCCGGCCAGCACGCCGGTGGCGGCAGCGCCGAAGCCCGAAGCGCCCAAGCCGGCACCGAAGCCGGAAGCGCCGAAGCCTGAAACCCCGAAGCCGCAGCCCAAGCCCGAGGCCAGCGCTGCGGCCAAGCCGGCACCGGCAACGCCCGCGGCGCCTGCGGCCAGCAGCGTCGGTTTCGCCGTGCAGCTGGGGGCCTTCGGCCAGGCCAATGACGCAAATGCCTTGCGCGACAAGGTGCGTGCGGCCGGTTTCAGCGCCTTCGTCGAGCAGGTGCGCACCGACAAGGGCACCCTGCACCGGGTGCGCGTGGGGCCCGTGGCCAACCGCGCCGACGCCGACCAGCTGAAGGCCCAGGTGGCCGCCAAGGTCGGCGTGGCCGGTATGGTGCGCCCGCACCCATGACCTGTCCGCCGCCTCGTTGCCAGCGCCGCCGAAGGAGCGGGGCGCCATGATCGACGTGGTGCTGCTGATCGTGATCGCCGCCTCCACCCTGCTGGGGTTGCTGCGCGGCTTTGTGAGCATCGTCATCGGCACGGTGTCGTGGCTGGTGGCGGCCTGGGCGGCCTTCGCCTTCGGCAATGATGCAGCCCGCTGGTGGGCGGCCCCGGCCGCCCCCGGCGGCGAACACTTCGTCGGCGGCTATCTGGGCGTCGGCATCGGCGTGATGATCGTGGTGGCCGTGATCGGCATGGTCATCAAGCACATCGTCCACCGCAACATGCTGGGCAGCCTGGACCGCCTGCTGGGCGGGGTGCTGGGCGCCGTGCGCGGCGGCCTGATCGCCGCCATCCTGCTGCTGCTGGGCAGCTTCACCCCATTGGCCGCCGAACGGTCGTGGCAGGCCTCGGCCATCCGCCCGGTGCTGAACCCGGCCGTGGCCTGGATGAACAGCAAACTGCCGCACTGGCAGGTGCCCGGTGCCGATCTGCTGCCCAAGGCCTTGCCGATGGACGCTTTGTCCCCATCTGCGTTGATGGAACTGGGCAAGAGCGCCGGCGCCGATTTGGGCAAGCCGGGCGCGACAGGCGATAATGGCATCCTAAACCAGGTAGTGGCGGGCAGCGGATGGCTGCGGCCCGCGAAAGCGGAACAGGGCGAAGCATACGATCCGGCCGAAGTGCGCCCGGATGCCCCTGCACTGCCGGGCAACATCGAGCCGGACGATCCGGCCAACGTCGACCGCAGGCGCGGCGACCACTAAAGGCCAGGCACGGCCACCTTCCTTGTAACTGGGCACTGCCCAGCGGAGACCTCGCACCATGTGTGGCATCGTCGGAATCGTCGGCAACCAGAACGTCGCCGGGCAGTTGTATGACGGCTTGACCGTCCTCCAGCACCGTGGCCAGGACGCGGCAGGCATCGCCACCGCCAGCGGCAGCCGCCTGCGGGTGCAGAAGGCCACCGGCCTGGTCCGCGATGTGTTCGATGCGCGCACCATGTCCACCCTGGAAGGCAGCGTCGGCATCGCCCATGTGCGCTACCCGACCGCCGGTTCGGAGGGCATGGACGAGGCCCAGCCGTTCTACGTCAACTCGCCCTACGGCATCGCGCTGGCCCACAACGGCAACCTGATCAATACCGAAGCCCTGCGCCAGCAGGTGTTCGAGCAGGACCGCCGCAACGTCAACACCGATTCGGACAGCGAAGTGCTGCTGAACGTGTTCGCCTACGAACTGGAACAGCAGCGCCAGCTGAGCCCGGAAGCGGCGATCCGCGCGGTGGCCGGCGTGCACCGTCGCTGCAAGGGTGGCTATGCCGTGGTCAGCGTGGTGCTGGGCCTGGGCCTGGTCGCCTTCCGCGATCCGCATGGCATCCGCCCGCTGGTGCTGGGCAAGCGCAGCCACGCCGAAGGCGATGAGTACATCGTGGCCTCCGAATCGGCGGCGCTGGACATCCTCGGCTTCCAGCGCGTGCGCGACGTGCAGCCCGGCGAAGCGCTGGTGATCACCGCGCGCGGCGAGCTGTTCTCGGAAATCTGCGCCGAACCGGCCGAGCACACCCCGTGCATCTTCGAGTACGTGTACTTTGCCCGCCCAGATTCGATGATCGACAACGTGTCGGTGCACAAGGCGCGCATGCGCATGGGCATCAAGCTGGGCGAGAAGATCCTGCGCCTGCGCCCGGACCACGACATCGACACCATCATTCCGATTCCCGATACCTCGCGTGACGCAGCGCTGGAAATTTCCAACGTGCTGGGCGTGAAGTACCGCGAAGGCTTCATCAAGAACCGCTACGTCGGCCGCACCTTCATCATGCCGGGGCAGGGTGAGCGGGTGAAGTCGGTGCGCCGCAAGTTGAACCCGATCCACCTGGAATTCCGCAACCGCGTGGTGCTGCTGGTGGATGATTCCATCGTGCGCGGCACCACCAGCCAGCAGATCGTGCAGATGGCGCGCGACGCCGGTGCCCGCAAGGTCTACCTGGCCAGCGCCGCACCGCCGGTGCGCTTCCCCAACATCTACGGCATCGACATGCCGGCCGCCGAAGAGCTGGTGGCGCACAACCGCAGCGTGGAAGAGATCGAGGCGCACCTGGGCTGCGACTGGCTGATCTACCAGGACATCGAAGACATGGAAGCGGCGGTGCGCGAAGGTAACGCCGCACTGCAGAACTTCGATTCGTCGTGCTTCAACGGGCATTACCCCACCGGTATCGAGCCGGGCTATTTCGAGCGCATCCAGCAGTTGCGTTCGGACGATGCCAAGCACAAGCGCCGCGCCTGAGGCGCAGCCGGTGGTTGACCTGCCCGACGCAGGCGGTGACCTGCTGCGCGCCGCGCAGCAGTGTCTGGCCGAAGCCGATCCGCTGCGCAAGGTGGCACTGACCCAGGCCTACGCAGCGGCCTTCCGCAGCGGACGCCTGAAGGTGCCGGCCGATGCGCCGCCGCCCGAGCCGATCCGCATGCCCGGGCGGCCGCCGCAGCTGCGGCTGGTGCATCCGCGCGAAGTGCCGCGGCGCGGGTTGGGTGGCGTGGAAGGGCGGGCTGCCTTCATCCACGCCATCGCCCATATCGAACTGAACGCCATCGACCTGGCCTGGGATGCGGTCTACCGCTTCCGTGGCCTGCCGCCGGCCTTCCACGCCGACTGGGTCAGTTGCGCCGACGACGAATCGCGCCACTTCATGCTGCTGCGCGAACGCCTGTTGGCGCATGGCCACGAATACGCCGATTTCCCCGCCCATAACGGCTTGTGGGAAATGTGTGAGAAGACCGCCCACGACGGCCTGGCACGCATGGCGCTGGTGCCGCGCGTGCTGGAAGCGCGTGGCCTGGACGTGACGCCGGGCATGATCGAGAAGCTGCGCAACGTCGGCGATGCTGCTACCGCTGATGTCCTGGAAGTGATCCTGCGCGAGGAAGTGGCCCACGTGGCCGCCGGTTCGCGCTGGTACCGCTGGTACTGCGATCGCGCCGGCGTCGAGCCGCGTGCGCGCTTCAAAGCATTGCTGCAGGAGTTCGCCGGCGGTTACCTGCATGGGCCGTTCAATCTGGAAGCGCGCCTGCTGGCCGGTTTCGATGAAGACGAGCTGGCCAACCTGGTGGAACAGGCCGGCTGAGCCGCAGCGCAGGGCGTCCATTCACGCATGTATCGGTAGATCCACGCCATGCGTGGATGGCCGCGCGCTGATGCGCTGTGCCAAGCAAGCTTGGCACCTACCAGAAGCGGGTTCAGTAGATCCACGCCATGCGTGGATGGGCCTCACGCGTTGGGCAGCACCACCCGCCGGCCATCCACCGTTGGCCGGTTGATGTAGAACAACCCCGGCCCCGGCCGGTACGGCAGCTCGCTCACTCCCGCATCGGCGGCGAAGGTCAGCGCGGTATCGCCCAGTGCATCGAAGTTCCAGTGCGCCGACTGCATCAGGTAACGGCGTCGCAGCAGGGCTTCCTGGGTCGGCGTCAGGGTCTGCCCCGCCAGCAGCCGGCGCGCGATCGGCTGCAGCGGCGCTGGCAGCTCCCAGCCCGGCACCTGCGCCGCATCTGCGCTCCACTGCACGCCGGCTTCAGCGGCGCGCTGCTGCATCACCTGCAGGGCGATCAGCTGGTAGCGCCAGTCGATGCGCCTACGCAGCACCACCGCAGCGGTCACGTGCAGCACCGGTGCCATCATCACGCTGCGGCTGCCGGCGCGGCGCTGCTGCTGCCACTGGTGCCACACATCCACCCATACTTCCTTTTCCGTCGCCCCCAGCTGCTGGCGCCAGCGCTCGGCATCGGCCTGCGCTTCGGCGTAAACCGTGGTGGCCTGCAGCATCGCCAGCGTGGGGGTCTGGTAATCGTCCACCGGCGCCCGCCGCAGCGGCTGCCGGCGCGGTCGACCCAGCAGCTTCGGGCCTTCTTCCAGCTGGTCGTAGCCGCCGCCGATGTTGGCGTGCACGCCCGGCAGGGCGATTTCCTCGTGGGTCGGTGCAACCGTGGTCAAGGCGTAGTGCTGGCGATGCTCGTCGCGCGCACTCAGTTGCACCACACGCTCGGCAATGCCCGCCGGCAGGGCGATGCGCGGCTGCTCGTCAGCGCGCCGGCCGCTGACCGCCACCACGGTGTCGAACAACCCGACGAAACGCAGTGCAGGGCGCGGCAGGGCGAAGTCGGCTGCGCAGGGCAACCCGGCGCCCTGCAGGCGCAGGCGCCATTGGCCGGCATCCCAGCCACGCAGTTGATTGGCCAGGTCGCGCGCGGCCGCGGCCCCGCGCGAAAAGCCGAACAGATCGACCTGCACCCCGTGCAGCGGCTGCTGCCAGTGCGCCGTCAGCGCCGAAAGCGCAGCCGGCAGCAGCTCGTGCAGTGCGCGCTGCACCTTGGCGCGCACACCGCTGGCGCCAATGCCGAAGGCCAGGCCGATCAGATCATCCTCGGCATCGTCGCGGGTTCCCACCCCTTCCACGTAGATCGCCAGCGACGGTTCGGCCAGCGGCGCACGACGGCTGTCCGGGTACAGCTGGTGCAGCCGCGCGATGTTGGTGGTGCCGTTGTCGTAGCTGCTGGTCAGCCGGCTCTGGTAGGTCGAATCGTCGTCGGCACGCAGCAGGGCAGGGCGCGGTTGCGGTGGCTGCGGCCGCCCGCGCGCCAGGTTGTGCGCGTTGTTGCGGGTGCCATCGAAGAACAGGCCCAGGTGCAGCACGGCGCCCTGCGCACTGTCCCCGTTGCGGGTCTGACCTGCAGCCATGTGCATCCCCTGTGGTGGTCATGTCACGGCGGTGCGAAGGCCGTGTATGGGCGCAGTGTACAGCGGCTCTTGACCTGCCTGAACACTGCCGCTGGCCGTCACAGATCCGCATGCCGACCGGCTTCAAGGCTTGTATTCACGGGGGCTGCGCAGGCCATATGGCCACACCCGGCACCCGGGTCGTGCTGCATCAACGCTGTCTACTTCACTCCAAGGAGCGACAAGATGATGTCCAGATACATCGGTCAAGCGGCAGGTGGTGTGTTGTTGGGGCTGTGCGTGGTAACGGCCGCGCAGGCGGCGCCGCTGTTCGAACCGGTCACCGTGCTCAGCCGGGCCTCGGCCAGCAGTGAACCGCAGCTGGGGCGGCTGCTGTCGGCACCGTCCACCGCAACGGTGCAGGAAGTGCGGGTGGATGCGGCGGCCACCGCGCAGTCGCAGCTGGAATTCGAACTGCTGGGGCAGCAGGTGCAGGCCACGCGCAGCCGGGTCGAGGCGTTGGCCGACGGGGGCAGTGTCTGGTACGGGCAGATCCGCAGCCCGTCCGATCGCCTGCAGAAGGCGGGCGCCACACTGCCGGATGATCCGGCGAATTCGGTCATCCTGGTGCGGTCGGGCAACACGCTCACCGGTTCCATCCGCAAGGACGGCACGCTGTACCGGCTGCGTCCATTGGGCGATCGGCACGTGCTGGTGGAAGTGGATGAATCGCGCATGCCCGCCGATCATCCGGCCGATTACAACCAGCTGCCGAAGATCAGCATGCCGGCCAATGATCGTGTCGGCATCGCGCAGGCGTCATCGGGCAGTCCGGCCACGATCCGCGTGCTGGTGGTAGCCACCAATGCGGCGGTGGCCGCCTATGGCGGCAACATGCAATCGCTGGTGCAGCTGGCGGTGGCCGAATCCAACCAGGGCTATACCAACAGCAACGTGGGCATCACCCTGCAGTTGGCCGGGTACGAAACCACCAGCTACACCGAGTCCGGCAATTTCAGCACCGACCTGGCCCGCTTCCGCAGCACCAGCGACGGCTACATGGACAGCATCCACACCAGCCGCAACAACACCGCGGCCGATGTCGGCGTGCTGCTGATCAACAACAGCAGTTATTGCGGGCTGGCCTCGGGCATCGGCTCCACCGCGTCCACCGCCTTCGCCGCGGTGTATTGGGACTGCGCGACCGGCTACTACTCGTTTGCCCACGAAATCGGCCACCTGCAGAGTGCGCGGCATGACATCGCCACCGACCCCAGCACGTCGCCGTATGCCTATGGCCATGGTTATCGCTATGAACCGGCCAGTGGTTCGCGCTGGCGCACGATCATGGCCTATGCCTGCTCGGCCGGCTGCCCGCGGCTGAATTTCTGGTCGAACCCGAACATCAGTTACAACGGTGTGCCGATGGGCATTGCCAGCAGCGCCGACAACCAGCGCGTGCTGGTGAATACCAAGGCCACCATCGCCGGCTTCCGCTGACGCGGTTACCGGATGGCACCCGCCGACCAAGGTCGGCGTCTACCGGCCTACGCGCTCTGGTAGATGCCAACCTTGGTTGGCGCCCGGCAATCCGTCATTCGCGCTTGAGCGAATCCAGGTGCCAACCGTCGGCGTCCACGCGCAGCACCGAACCCTGTTCGTACCAGTCGCCCAGCACGATGCGGGTGCAGTTGCGGCCACCGGCCTGCAGGCTGTGGATGGCCGGGCGGTGGGTATGCCCGTGGATCATGGTGTCCACACCATGGCGTGCGAAGGTGGCTTCCACTTCCGCCGGGGCCACGTCGGTCACCGTTTCAAACTGTGCGCGGTCGCCCTGCTTCATTTCCGACTGGCGGGCCTGGCTGGCATCGCGTGCCTTCTGCGCGAACGCAATGCGCGCTGCCAGCGGCTGCGCCAGGAACTGTGCCTGGAACACCGGATCGCGGGTCTGCGCGCGAAACTGCTGGTAGGGAATGTCATCGGTACACAGCAGGTCACCGTGCTGCAGCATCACCGCGCGGCCGTACAGATCGATCACGCAGGGGTCGGGCAGGATGCGCAGGCCGGCGCGGCGCGCATAGTCTTCGCCCAGAAGGAAATCGCGGTTGCCGCGGATGAAATAGATCGGCACGCCGCTTTCGGACAGCGTCTTCAGTGCGTCGGCCACGGCGTCGGCCAGCGGCGAGGGCGTGTCATCGCCGATCCAGGCTTCGAACAGGTCGCCCAGGATGTACAGCGCATCGGCGCCAGGCGCTTCCTCGCGCAGGAAACGCAGGAACAGGTCGGTGATGGCTGGACGGCTGGGGTCCAGGTGCAGATCGGAAATGAACAACGTGGTCATGTGGGCATTCTAGGGCATCGGCCCGCCGCGTCGGGCCGGGGTCAGAGCCCTTTCCGCAGGAAAGGGATCCGACCCCCCGGAATTAATCCAGCCGTATCACACCGGCAGCGGCAGCCAGGCCAGGCTGGCCCACGCCAGCAGCGTGGCGATGCCCGTCGCGGCCAGTACATCGCTGGGGTAGTGCAGGCCCAGTACCACCCGCGACAGCCCCACGCCCAGGGTGAACGGCACCAGCAGCGGTGCCAGCCACGGGTAGTAGGCCAGCGCCACGATGGTGAACGACACCGCATGCAGGGTGTGCCCCGACGGGAAGCTGAACTCGTCCAGCGGGGCCACCCAGGCGCGGATGCGCAGGTCGGCTGCATACGGGCGCGGGCGCCGGGTCCAGCGCTTCAGCCCCTTGTACAGCAGCAGCGCGGCCAGCCCGGTGGCGGCCATGTGCACCGATGCCCGCAGGCCATCGAAGCCATCCACCAGCACCAGCGCGCCCATCAGCAGGTACCAGAACACGCCGTCGCCCAGGCGGCTGATCACCGCGAACAGGCGGCGTACCCGGCGGCGGCGGCAGTAGTGGTTGGCGCGGCGGCACAGCCGTGCTTCGCGCCCGGCCAGCGATTCAAGCGGCGTGGTGCGCATGGCCGTTCCTCCGCGCCTGTGCCAGTTCGGCCAGCAGCGATTCGAACTCGGCCACCACCTGCTGCGGGTGCAGGCGCTTCATCGCGCGGGCGGCATTGCTGCCCAGCTCGCGGCGCAGCGCGTCATCGCTGGCCAGCTGCACGGCGGCCTCCACGAACTGCGCATCGTCGTCCACGGCCGCGCCGTTTTCGCCGTTGCGCAGGTATTCGCGCGCGGCACCGTAATCGAAGGCCACCGTGGCCAGGCCGCTGGCCATGCTTTCCAGAGTCACGTTGCCGAACGTCTCGCTGCGGCTGGGGAACAGGAACAGATCGCCGCTGGCGAAATGGCGGGCCAGCGCGTCGCCGCGCTGGATGCCGCAGAAAATGAAATCGGGATTGTCGTGGGCCAGTTTTTCGCGCGCTGGGCCATCGCCCACGAACACGAAGCGTGCCTTCGGTCGTACCTGCTGCAGGCGGCGGAAGGCCTTCACCGCCAGCCCCAGGTTCTTTTCGGCGGCGATGCGGCCCACGTAGAGGGCCACCAGTCCGTTGCCGTCCACGCCCCATTCCTCGCGCAGCGCAGGATTGCGCCGGGCCGGGTCGAACTGCTGGCTGTCCACCGCGCGCGCCAGCAGGCGCACGCGCTCGAAGCCCTGCTCGCCCAGGAATTGCTGCAGCTCGCGGGTCGGTACCAGGGTGGCGTCGGCCTGGTTGTGGAAGCGGCGCATCCAGCGCATGGCCGCCGACTGCAGCCACGCTACGCCGTAGTCGGGCAGGTATTCGTCGAAGCGGGTGTGGAAGCCGGTGGCCACCGGAATGCCCAGCCGCCGTGCGGTGCGCAGCGCCGACCAGCCCAGTGGGCCTTCGGTGGCGATGTAGATGGCATCAGGGCGGTGCTGCTGCCAGTGCCGGCCCAGGCGGATGGGGGCGGGCAGGCCGAAGCGCAGGCCGGGGTAGCGGGGCAGGGCCGCCCCCGGTACCAGCAGGGTGCCCGGCGCGGCTTCCAGCGCTTCGTTGGCCTGGCGTGGGCGGATCAGATCGACCTCATGGCCGGCGGCGCGCAATCCCTGCTCCAGGCTCTGCACAGTCAGTGCAACGCCGTTGACCTCCGGCGGATAGGTCTCGGTGACGATGGCATGGCGCATGGCGGGCCTCCGGTTTTCCGGCATGCTCGGGCCTGGCGATGTAGCCGTTGTGACCGTAATGCGACCGCCCGATGACGGTGCCCGGGCCTGCCGCACGCAGAAAAAACCACGGCCCCGAAGGGCCGTGGTCGTGTCAGCTCATGACGGCAGCGCGGTGGATCAGAAGCGCTGCTGGTACTTCAGGTAGACGAAGCGACCGATGTCGTAGCCACCGTAGTAGGAGAACACCGAGTTCGGCTTGGTGTACATGTTCGGGCCGTACTTCTCGAACACGTTGTTGGCACCGACCGAAACAGTGGCATCCCACGGCAGGTTGTAGCGGAACTGCACGTCGTGGAAGGTGACCGAACCGCGCTCGTTGTAGTTGCGGGCGCCGGAGTACCACGGTGCACGCACGCCCGGATCGGAGCACTCATCCGGATGCGTGATCGCATTCAGGCAGGTCTCCTTCACGCCGGAGTAGTAACGGGCGGTCCAGCTGACACCGAAGTCGCCCTTGTCCCAACCGACGGTCAGGTTCGAACGCACGCGGAAGCCGCTGGTGGAGTTGGTGGAAATGCCGTTGACCGGGGTCGGCACCACGGTCGGGTCGTTGGTCGAACGGAAGATGTTCGAGCTGACGTAGGTGGTCGACCACTGGGTGCTGAAGCTGCCCAGCGCGTCGGTGTCCAGACGGTGGGTCAGTTCCATGTCGTAACCTTCGGTTTCCAGGAAACCGGCGTTACGGTTGCCGTAGGTCAGCTTGTTGACGATGCCCAGCACCGGATCACGGGTGAACTGCGCGCAACGCGAATCGATGCCCTGCTCGTAGCAGTCGATCAGGATCTGGTTCGGGCTGTCGGCAACGATGGTGTTGTCGATGCGGATCTTCCACCAGTCCAGCGACACGTTGAAGTTGCGGATGAAGCTCGGGCTCCAGACCAGACCCAGGGTCTTGCTCTTGGAGGTTTCCGGCTGCAGCAGCGGGTTGGAGCCGTTGGTGAACGGCACCGGGGTCTGGTCGGTGCTGCTGGTGATCGGCACGTTGCCCTGTTTCAGCTGACGGTAGGTGTCAGCGTTGGCGATGTCGCGGGCGCAGCGGGCGCGCACGGCGGCGCTGGTACGCGACGGGCCGTAGACGGTGTCGCAGGGATCGGCGTAACCGGTGGTGAAGGTTTCCGAACCACCGCCGTACAGGTCGTTGATGGTCGGGGCGCGGAAGCCTTCAGCCCAGGTGCCGCGCACCATCAGCTGTTCGATCGGGCGCCACTTGAAGCCGAACTTGCTGTTGAGCGTATTGCCGAAGGTGTCGTAATCCGAGAAGCGCGTGGCCGCGTTCAGGGTCAGCTCCTGCGCGCCCGGCAGACCGGCCAGGATCGGCGCGTTCAACTCCAGGTAGGCTTCCTTCACCTTGTAGCCGCCACCGGTCGGGCCCGCGGCCAGGTTGGTGGTGGCACCGGTCTGGGCCAGCGCATCGGGAATGAACTCACCGGTTTCCTTGCGGTGTTCAACACCGAAGGCGAAGCCCAGGTCGCCGCCCGGCAGGGTCAGGATGCTGCCGGCGATGGTGGCGAAGAAGTTCTTGCCCACGGTCTTGCCGGAGGAATCTTCAGCCGGCATCAGGTAGTCGATCAGGGCCTGGTTGCCGGTCAGGCCGTACGGGTTCACCACGCCGGCAGCGACCAGCGGGTTCCAGACCATGCAGTTGGCGATCGGTGCGGCGGCGCTGCCGCACTCCACCTTGCCGGTGGCGGCGTTGTAGTACGACGGGCCGACGGCGTTCTTCACGCGTTCCTTGTGCAGGTTGCCGGTGGCGTGCTGGCGCAGTTCGTTCTTGTTGTACTGGTAGCCCACTTCCCAATCGAAGTAGCGCTCGCCGATGTTGAAGGTGCCATCGAAGGCGGCCACGGCGCGGTAGGTCTTCAGTTCACTGTCGCTGACGCGCGGCACTTCCCAGGTGCGGTGGTTCCAGGCCACGGCGGTCGGGGTGGCGTAGCCGTTCTTGCGGCCGAACGGGTTGAAGTAGCTGTCGATCGACATCGAACCGATGCCGGCGGTGGACGACTGCAGCGGGTAGCCGGCGATCTGGCGGCTCGATTCGCGCTTGTTGTAGCCCAGCTGGGTGCTGAAGTGCACGTTGTCGGTGATGTTCAGGCGACCATCGACGAACACCGAATCACGCTTCAGCGGATAGTTCAGGTGCATCTGTTCGTTGGTGTTGCTGACATCGCCATCCGGTGCATTGGCATTGGTCAGGTGGTAATTGGCCGGGTTCAGCGGGTCGGCGCCGCGGTTCAGCGAGTAGCTGCAGGTGCCGTTGTTGGCCGCGGTGCAGCCCGGGCCACGCAGGCCGGTGATCTGGCCCCACTGGCTGACCGTGGTCCACGCTTCGGTCGGGTGGCGCGAGGTGTTGCCGAAGGCGCTGAAATCGCGGTCCTTGGCCCACACCGCCTTTTCTTCCGAATGCTCGGCCGACAGGGTGATCGAGCCGCGGTCGTTGGCCCAGCCGGCCACCACGTCGAAGCGGTCACGGGCGCCGTCGCCCTGGCTGTACTGGCCGTGGTAGACGTTGGCGGTCACGCCGGTGGCGTTGTGGCGGGTGATGATGTTGACCACGCCGGCCATGGCGTCCGAACCATAGATGGCCGAGGCGCCGTCCTTCAGCACTTCAATGCGCTCCACCGCCGACACCGGCAGGCTCGACACGTCCTGGTAACCGGAGGTGCTGATGCCCAGGCGCTTGCCGTTCACCAGCACCAGGGTGCGCTGCGCGCCCAGGTTGCGCATGTCGATGTAGGTGCCGCCCGCGTTTTCACCGGCGCTGAGCACGTTGGCGCGGCTGATCGCCGGGCTGCCCATGGCGGTGACGTTCTGCAGGATGTCGGCCACCGAGCTGAAGCCCTGGCGTTCGATGTCCTTGCGCGAGATCGCCAGCACCGGGTTGGCGTTTTCCACGTCGACTTGGCGGATGCGCGAACCGGTGATCTCGATGCGGTCGAGGGTGGTGGGGGCGCCGTCCTGGGCCAGGGCAGGCAGCGCGATGGTCGCGGTGCCGACGATCAGGGCATGGCGGATCGCCTGGCCCAGCACGGTGGAGCGTGAAGTCATCGAGTCTCTCTCTCTCGTTGAGTCTGCAGATGCAGGCCAAAAGGGCCTGCGAAAGCCGGATTCGCCTGTTGGGACTGAGCCGGTGACTTCGATTTATTCTCGTTCGTTAACCACCTGTAAAGAGGGTGTTGCAAATTGTGTCGCAATTTTTCTCGTTCAGTTCACGCAATTTGAACAAAAGCAAGGGCTTAGCGTCATGACGAAAGTCACGGGTCAGGCGCGAATCAGAAACCTGAATCCGCATTCAGGTAGTGAACTGCGCAAAACGCAACGAACAACGGCCCGCTGAGGGGCCGTTGTCGGGGTGCTGCGGGAGGGGTAGGGCTGCCCGTCGGGGCGGCGCTCAGACCACGAACGGGCGGAACTGCAGGCCCAGGCCAGCCAGGCCTTCGGTCTCGCCGATCAGGTCGGCGCGCAGCAGCGGGCGCGCATCGATGAAGGCCTGTGGGACGATCAGCGACAACCGGCTGTCGTCGGCGGTCAGTTCCAGCGCCGGCGGCGGCACGTCTTCGTGGGCGCGGTTCAGCAGCACGGCCAGACGCAGCAGCGCGGTCAAGCGCCGTGCGGTCAGCAGCAGGCGCTCGGGCAGGGCATCGAAGGCGGACTTGCCGACGCTGCGCCGGTGGCTGCGCACCAGGGCGGCCAGCATCTGCTGTTCCTGCCGCGAGAAGCCAGCAATGTCGGAATTCTCCAGCACGTAGCTGCCATGCACGTGGTAACCGCTGTGGGCGATCATCAGCCCCAGCTCGTGCAGGCGCGCGGCCCAACCCAGCATGCGCGCATCGTCGGCATCCAGCTTCCAGCGTTCCTGCACCTGCTCCAGCAGGCCCAGCGCGGTCTCCTGCACGCGGTCGGCCTGGGCGGTATCGATGCCGTAGCGCTGGGTGAGCGCGGCCACCGATTCGTCGCGCGGATCGTTCTCGCCGGCGCGGCCGACGATGTCGTACAGGATGCCTTCGCGCATGGCCGCCTTGCTGACCAGCAGCTTCTGCAGGCCCAGCGCCTGGAAGGCCGCTTCCAGCACCAGGATGCCGCCGGCGATGATCGGCCGGCGGTCGCTGGACAGACCGGGCAGCTCGATGTCGTCGATCTTCTTGGCCTTCAGCAGCTCGTCGCGCAGCTGCGGCAGGGCTTCGGCGGTGATCGCGCCCTTGCTCAGCTTCATGCTGGCGCAGATCTCGCTGATCGCCTTGTGCGTGCCCGACGAGCCCAGCGCCTCGTGCCAGCCCAGCACGCGGTACTTGCTGGCGAAGGGCTGGAACTCGCGGCCGATCTCGGCCAGCGCATCCTTCCAGCGCTTGCGGCTGAGCTTGCCGCCGGGGAAGAAGCGGCGGGTGCTGGCGATGCAGCCGGCCTGCAGGCTCTCGCGTTCCAGGGTCTGCATGCCCTGGCCGATGATGAATTCGGTGGAGCCGCCGCCGATGTCGATCACCAGGCGGCGCTGGTCGGCCTTGGGCGGCTGTGCGTGGGCCACGCCCAGGTAGATCAGGCGCGCTTCTTCGCGCCCGCTCACCACTTCGATGGCATGCCCCAGCGCGGTTTCGGCCGGCATCAGGAAGGCCTGCGGCGAGCGCAGCTGGCGCACGGTGTTGGTGGCCAGGGCGCGCACCCGGTGCGGGGGCACGTTGCGGATGCGCTGGCCGAAGCGGGCCAGGCATTCCAGTGCGCGCTGGCGTGCGGCGGCGGACAGGCCGCCCTTGCCATCCAGGCCATCGGCCATGCGCACGGTTTCGCGCAGGCGGTCGATCACCCGCAGCTGGCCGAGCGTGTAGCGCGCGATGACCATGTGGAAGCTGTTGGAGCCAAGGTCGATGGCGGCCAGCAGGTCGCCATCCTGCAATGCGGGCGGAGTCGTGGTGGTATGCGGCATGGGCGAATGTTAGCCGAAGGGGCGGTGTGCTCGTCACCGCGCGGCCTTCACATTTTGTAGGGGGCGTACGGCAGGGCTGCGCCCTGCACCTGCTCAATGCAACGTCAACGTCAACGTCAACGTCAAAGGCGGGCTGTCCGTGGGATGGCGGGGTGGGTCCAGTTGCTGCGTAACGGGCTCTGACCCCGGTGTTGAATCGCTTTTGTAGAGTCGAGCCATGCTCGACTGCCTTTGCTGTTGGTAGGTGCCGACCAAGGTCGGCACCTACCGGCTGTCCGGACGGCACGGGGTCGGATCCCGTTGCTGCGCAACGGGCTCTGACCCCGGTGTTCTGCATGGAGCGCGTTGTGCCGACCAAGGTCGGCACCTACCGGATCACAGCCCCTGCATCAGCGCCATCTGCGCCGAATGCGGCGCTTCGTCGTGGGCCGGGGCGCGCTTGTGGTACACGCCTTCGGCATCCAGCTCCCACGCGTTGAGGTTGTCGTCCAGGTAGTTCTGCAGCACTTCGCGGTAGACCCGCTTGGCCAGTTCCGGGTCCAGGATCGGGAAGCCGGTTTCGACCCGGCGCAGCAGGTTGCGTTCCAGCCAGTCGGCGCTGGCGCAGTACATCTCCGGCGCGCCGTCGTTGCCGAACCAGTACACGCGGCTGTGCTCCAGGAAGCGGCCGACAATGGAGCGCACGCGGATGTTGTCCGACACCCCCGGCACGCCCGGGCGCAGAGTGCAGGCGCCACGGATGATCAGGTCGATCTGCACCCCGGCCTGCGAGGCGGCGTACAGCGCGCGCACCACCTGCGGTTCGTTCAGTGCGTTCATCTTGGCGATGATGCGCGCCGGGCGACCGGTGGCGGCGACGCGCGTCTCGCGCTCGATGCGGCCGAGAATGCCGGTGTGCAGGGTGAAGGGCGACTGCAGCAGGCGCTTGAGCTTCATCTTCGAGGCCAGCCCCGACAGCTGCTGGAACAGCAGGTGCACGTCGTTGCCGATATCCGCATCGGCGGTGATCAGGCTGATGTCGGTGTACGCGCGTGCGGTGCCGCTGTGGTAGTTGCCGGTGCCCAGGTGCACGTAGCGACGCAGCTTGCGGCCTTCGCGGCGCACGATCAGCAGCATCTTGGCATGGGTCTTGTAGCCCACCACGCCGTACACCACCTGCACGCCGGCTTCCTGCAGGCGGTCGGCGAGGCCCAGGTTGGCTTCCTCGTCGAAGCGCGCGCGCAGCTCGACCACCACCGTCACGTCCTTGCCGTTGCGCGCGGCCTGGATCAGCGCATCGACGATCAGCGAATCCTTGCCGGTGCGGTACAGGGTCTGCTTGATCGCCAGCACGTTCGGGTCCACTGCGGCCTGCTTGATCAGGTCCAGCACGGCGGTGAAGGCATCGAACGGATGGTGCAGCAGCAGGTCCTGGCGGCGGGCGATCTCGAAGATGCCGTCGCTGTCGCGCAGGGTGCGCGGGTTCATCGGCGGGTACTTCAGGTCCGGCTGCGGCACCAGGTCGTACAGCTGGATGATGCGGTTGAGGTTCACCGGGCCGTCGATGCGGTACACCGCGTTCTCGGTCAGGCCGAAGTTCTGCAGCAGGGTACGCACGATGTCCTTGGGCGTGTCCTCGGCGATCTCCAGGCGCACCGCTGGCCGGTAGCCGCGGTCGACCAGTTCATCGCGCAGGGCCAGCGCCAGGTTCTCCACTTCTTCCTCGTCCACCACCAGTTCGGAATTGCGGGTGACGCGGAACTGGTAGGCGCCCTGGACTTCCATGCCCGGGAACAGCTCGTCGACGAAGGCCGACAGCACCGAGGACAGGAACACGAAGTTCTGGCCGCCGCCCAGACTTTCCGGCAGCTGGATGATGCGCGGCAGCGAACGCGGTGCGCGCACGATGGCCAGGTGGCCGGCGCGGCCGAACGCGTCGGTGCCCTTCAGCACGACGACGATGTTCAGCGACTTGTTGAGAATCTTCGGGAACGGATGCACCGGGTCCAGGCCCAGCGGCGACAGCACCGGCATGATCTCGTTGCGGAAATACGCGCGCAGCCAGCGCTTCTGCCGGTGGTTCCAGGAATGCCGACCGAGCACGCCGATGCCAGCCTCGGCCAGCGCCGGGCGCAGCGTCTGGTTCCAGCAACGGTACTGCTGGTCCACCAGTTCGGCGGCGCGGTCATGGATGGCGTTGAGGATGGCCTGCGGGCTCATCCCGTCCGGCGCTGGCGGCAGGCCGAATTCCTGCGCGTGGCGTACGGCCGCGGCGCGGATCTCGAAGAACTCGTCCAGGTTGGTGCAGGAGATGCACATGAAGCGCAGGCGCTCCAGCAGCGGCACCTGCGGGTCCATGGCCTGGGCCAGCACGCGGAAGTTGAAATCCAGCTGCGACAGTTCGCGGTTGATGTACAGCGCCGGGTCGCGCAACGGATCGCTGTCCGGGCTCACGGGGAGGGGGAGGGATCCGAGGCTGCTCATGGCGTCATTCTTCGATGGAAGTCAGGGGGGCGGTGTCGCGCGTTCGTACGTGGTCGGCATCGAAATGGCAGGCAAACACCGAGCCCTTGCCGACTTCGCTGTCGATCTCCAGCCGGGCGTGGTGCAGGCCGAGGATGTGCTTGACGATGGACAGGCCCAGGCCGGTGCCGCCGCTCTCGCGCGAGCGGCTGCTGGACACCCGGTAAAACCGTTCGGTCAGGCGCGGCAGGTGGCTGGCCGGAATACCGTAACCGGTATCGCGCACGGCCAGCACCACGCCGTCGCCTTCGCGGCGGAACTGCACGTCGATGCGGCCACCGGCCGGGGTGTAGCGCACGGCGTTGGTCACCAGGTTGGAGAAAGCGCTGTGCAGCTCCTTGGTCGAGCCCTGCAGGTCCACCCCGGCCAAGTCGTCCACGTTGATCTGGTGGCGGCCCTGGCTGTGTGCCTCCGCTTCGCGGCGCAGGGTGGCCAGCATCGGCTGCATGGCCACGGTCTCTTCCTCGCTGTGTTCCTGCGATTCCAGCCGCGACAGGGTCAGCAGGTCTTCCACCAGCTGGGCCATGCGCTGGCTCTGCTTGCGCATTTCTTCCAGCATCGGGCCGGTGCCGGGGAAATCCTCCGGGTCCATCATGTCCAGGTAGCCATGCACCACGGTCAGCGGCGTGCGCAGTTCGTGCGACACGTTGGCGACGAAATCGCGACGCACCTGTTCCAGCCGCAGCAGCTTGCTGACATCGCGCGCGATCAGCAGCCAGTAGTCCTGCGAATAGGGAATCAGCCGCAGGTTCAGGCGGATGGCCGGGTCGACCGGCGAGGGCACGTCCAGGATCGGTTCGGCGTTGCGCCCGCCGGCCAGCCAGTGGGCCAGCGGCATCGGTTGCAGGCGGTCCACCAGCGCTTCGCCCAGATCGCCGGGGTGGTGCAGGCCGAGCAGGGCAGTGGCCGCTTCGTTGAACCACTGCACGCGCTGGCTGTTGCGGTCCAGCACCACCACCGCATCGGGCAGCGCGGCAGCGGCGGCACGGTAGCTGCGCAGCATGTCCAGCAGGCGGCGCTTGCGCACGCGCATTTCCACCTGGTTGCGGTACAGCAGGCGGTCCAGCTCGTTCCACACGCCGGAACCTTCCTCGGCGGTTTCCCAGCGCTGGCGTGCGGTCAGCCGGCGCAGCACGCTGCGCAGGCGCCAGTAGTGCCAGGCCAGCGTGGCCAGGGCGGCCAGCGCGATGCACAGCCACAGATGCCCACTGAACCACCCGACCACGCCGGCCAGCACCAACACCGCTGCCACGGAGGCCAGCGTCTTCAACCAGGCGGAGCGGATGTGGCGGGGCATTGCGGTCTCGTCGTTGGAGGCGGCGGTTCACGCGGTGAACCGAGGGTTATAGCAGAGTTGCCGACACCGGCACCGGCAGGTGCGCGGTGCCGGCACGACGAGGCTCAGGTCGCGGTGGAGAAGCGGTAACCGGCGCCGCGCACGGTCTGCACCATGTTCTCGGCATTGAACGGTTCCAGCGTCTTGCGCAGGCGGCGGATGTGCACGTCGATGGTGCGCTCTTCCACGTACACGCTGCCGCCCCACACATGGTCCAGCAGCTGCGCGCGGGTATACACGCGTTCGGGGTGGGTCATGAAGAAGTGCAGCAGGCGGTATTCGGTCGGGCCGATCGGCACCGGCTGGTCGTTGGCGAACACGCGGTGGGCGGCGCCGTCGATGCGGATCGGGCCGACCGACACGCTGCCGTCCTCGTCGTCATCGCGGGCGCGGCGCATGACCGCGCGGATGCGCGCCAGCAGTTCGCGCGCGGAGAACGGCTTGACCACGTAGTCGTCCACGCCTGCTTCCAGGCCGCCCACGCGGTCGTTCTCTTCGCCGCGTGCGGTCAGCATGATGATCGGCACTTCGCGGGTCAGCGTTTCCTTGCGCCAGCGACGGGCCAGGTCCAGGCCGCTGGTGCCCGGCAGCATCCAGTCCAGCAGGATCAGGTCCGGCACGCGGTCGGCGATGGCGGTCTGGGCTTCACGGGCATCGCCCGCGTGCACCGGCTCGTAATCGCCCTTGCGCAGGGCGAAGGCGACCATTTCTCGGATCGCGGGCTCGTCGTCGACGATCAGGATGCGTTTCTGCACGAGGACACCGTAGGGCTCGGTTACTGGAGTGGTGCCAGTAGACTACGGTTTGATGACATGTTTGTGACGACCCGGCCGGATAAATCTCCCGCTGCCACACACCGGTCATCCGCGCCTCAGCGGCGGTCCAGCTCCGGGTCCTGCACGCCCTGGCGGCGCAGCTCCAGCACGGTGGGAGTGATCGCCTCGATGCGCGCATCCACGCGGGCGCGGCCCACGTAGTCCAGCTCCGGATTGCGCTTCAGCGCCTGCAGCTGCATCAGCGCCTGTTCCGGGCGGCCCCCCAGGAAGGCGGCTTCGGCGTAGGCTTCGCTGGCGCGCACGCTGTCCCCGGCCAGTTCGCTGGCACGGGCGTAACGCTGCTGGAAGACCGGATCGTTACCACTTTGCGACAGCAGCGGGCGCAGCATGGCCTGGGCGCGCTGGCCGGCCTCGCGGCCGCCCTGTTCGTTCAGGATCTCGGCATAGGTCAGCGCCACCGGTCGGCTGTTGGGGTGCTGGCGCAGCAGTTGTTCGAAGCGCGCGTTGGCCTGGGCGGGCTGGCCCGAGCGCGATTCGGCTTCGGCCAGGGCCAGTGCCAGCCACAGGTTGTCCGGGTGGGTCTGGGCCAGGGCGGCCAGCGCCTGGCGCGACTGCAGCGCACCGCTGCGGCCACCGCGCATGCCGGCCAGGGCGTGGCCATAGCGCTGCGCATCGGTCAGCCCGTTCTTCTGCCGCTTGGCCAGATCGGCGTACTCACGGTCCACCTCGCCACTGTTGTCGCCACTGAGCACGCGCAGGCGCTCGCGGGCCCAGTCGAAATCGCCGCTGGGGCCACGGTTGAGCTGGCCGATCGGCAGGCGCAGCACGCTGCCGGGCAGCAGCGGGTTGTTGCCGCGCAACAGCGGCTCGGACAGGCTGGGGTCGGCAGGATTCACCCGCTCCTTGCGCTCACCGCCGGGGGTGGTGGTGGTCAGCACCACCGTGTCCTTCTTCATCTGCTCGGCCCGCGCCTTGGCTTCGCTGATGCGCGTGGTGTTGACCGGGTGGGTGCGCAGGAAATCGGGAATGCTGTAGCCGCCGTCGTTGCCGCGCATGGCCGCGGACATGCGTTCGAAGAAGCCGGCCATCGCGTCCACGTCGTAGCCGCTGCGCGACAGGGTGCGGATGCCCAGGCGGTCGGCCTCGGATTCGTTGGAGCGGGTGTAGTTGATCTGCCGCTGCTGCATCAGCCCCATGCCGGAGCTGATCGCGGCCATGGTGGCATCGCCGGACGAATTGCCGCCGCTGGCCTGGGCGGCCACCACCGCCGCCAGCATGCCCAGCAGGATCGGAATCTGGTCGCGCTGGGCCCGTTCCACCCCGCGCAGCACGTGCTGCTGGGTCACGTGGGCGATCTCATGGGACAGCACCGCAGCCACTTCATCTTCGCGCTCGGCGGTCAGCACCAGGCCTGCATTGACCCCGATATAGCCGCCCAGGGTGGCGAAGGCATTGATCTGCCGGTCCTTCATCATGAAGAAGGTGTAGGACTGGCGGGGCTGGTCGCTGTTGGAGCCCAGCCGGGTGCCCATGGTCTGCAGCCAGTCGTTCACCAGCGGGTCGTCCAGCAGGTAACCGTAGTTGCGCAGCTCGCGCAGCATCATGGCGCCGTACTCGGCCTGGCGGGCCGGGGTCAGCAGCTCGCCGGCCGACGAGCCGATGTCGGGCAGCTTTTCCTGGGCGCGCGCCAGCGGCATGGCCAGGGCCAGGGTAACGGCGGTGGTCAGCAGCAGGGCTCGCAAGCGGGACATCCTCGGGCAGGGCGGGCACAGCGTGGCAGGGCAGGGGGCAACCCTTCGTTAATCCACAGTGTTGCGGTGGTGGCGTGGAAATTCCAGCGCACCGGTACCATATACAGACCGTCGATCCATCGTGGAGTTTCCCGTGACAGCCCAGCCCACCGGCGCCAGCCCCGCCATCACCATCTATTCCACCGCCGTCTGCCCGTACTGCGTGGCCGCCAAGAACTTCCTCAAGAGCAAGGGCCAGCAGTGGACCGAGGTCCGCATCGACCTGGACCCGGCCGAGCGCGAGAAGATGATGGCGCTGACCCGCCGTACCAGCGTGCCGCAGATCTTCGTGGGTGACGTCCACGTGGGAGGCTATGACGACATGATGGCCCTGCACCGTGAAGGCAAGCTTGAGCCGCTGCTGGCCGGGCAGGGTCAGGCATGAGCGCCGCCGACGAGGGCAGCAAGGACCGCATCGCCGAGTTCACCGCGTTCCGCAAGCGCATGAACGAGCGCATCCTGGGTGAGCCCAACCAGGTCGTGCGCCGCTTCTTCGCGCTGGATACGCAGACCTACCAGGCCGGCGCGCTGGATGTGAAGACCAAGGAGCTGCTGGGCCTGGTGGCCTCGATGGTGCTGCGCTGCGATGACTGCATCAGCTACCACGTGGCCCAGTGCAAGGACGCCGGGGTCACCCGCGAAGAGTTCTTCGAGACCTTCTCGGTGGGCCTGGTGGTGGGCGGTTCGATCGTCATTCCGCACCTGCGCCGCGCCGTCGATTTCCTCGACCAGCTGGAAGGCGGCGCCGCCGCCCCCGAAGCGCACGAACACTGAAACCACGCCGGGCCAATCCCGGCGGGCAGCTGAACGAACAGCCACCGGGCACGGCCCGGCGCGACTGGCCCCCGCTGCGGGGGGCCTTTCCCGCGATCCCGCCGCCCAGGAGCCCCCTTGTTGTTGAAGGGGGCGCGCCGACAGGCGCGGGGATAAGGTGGAATGCGCGGGCAATTCTGCCTGAGCCGGGGACTGGGACCATGGTCTATTTGGGACCTCGGCCCCGGCTCAGGCATAATTGCGGGTGAAACTTCCTTTGCGCCGGCGTTTCCGGGCACGTCCGGACGGCGTACTTCCCCCTGTTCGGAACATCGATCAATGACGCAGAAAATTACGGTCATCCGCGGCGACGGCATCGGCCCGGAAATCATGGACGCCACCCTGTACGTGCTGGACCAGCTGAACGCTGGCCTGGAGTACGAAGATGCAGACGCCGGCCTGGTGGCCCTGGAAAAGCACGGCGACCTGATGCCGGCGGTGACCCTGGAATCGATCGCGCGCAACAAGGTGGCGCTGAAGAGCCCGCTGACCACCCCGGTTGGTGGTGGCTTCACTTCGATCAACGTCAGCCTGCGCCGCCATTTCGACCTGTACGCCAACGTGCGTCCGGCCCACACCTTCCCGAACACCAAGTCGCGTTTCGACAACGTCGACCTGATCACCGTGCGTGAGAACACCGAAGGCGCGTACCTGGCCGAAGGCCAGGAAGTCTCGGCTGACGGTGAGACTGCCTTCTCGGGCACCCGCATCACCCGCAAGGGCTCCGAGCGCATCGTGCGCTACGCCTTCGAGCTGGCCCGCAGCGTCGGCCGCAAGAAGGTCACCGCCGTGCACAAGGCCAACATCATCAAGTCGACCTCGGGCCTGTTCCTGAACGTCGCCCGTGAAGTGGCCGCGCAGTACCCGGACATCGAGTTCCAGGAAATGATCGTCGACAACTGCTGCATGCAGCTGGTGATGCGTCCGGAACAGTTCGATGTGATCGTCACCACCAACCTGTTCGGCGACATCATCTCCGACCTCTGCGCCGGTCTGGTCGGCGGCCTGGGCCTGGCCCCGGGTGCCAACATCGGCAAGGACGCGGCGATCTTCGAAGCCGTGCACGGCACCGCGCCGGACATCGCCGGCCAGGGCAAGGCCAACCCGTGCGCGCTGCTGCTGGCAGCCGCACAGATGCTGGACCATATCGGCCAGCCGGAAAACGCCGAGCGCCTGCGCAAGGCCATCGTGGCCACCATGGAAGCCAAGGATTCGCTGACCGGCGACCTGGGCGGCACCGGCACCACCATGGGCTTCGCCAAGGCCATCGCCACCCGCCTGTAAGCGGAAGGTCGATCGCGGTTCGATACCCAGCGGGGCGCCTTCGGGCGCCCCGTTGCGTTTGCGGGTGGATCCACGCACGCGTGGATGACGGAACGCCAATCTGTGCGTTTCCCGCACAGATCATGTGCCGGAACACGGCTGGTCCGTGCGCTATCGGCTGCGCATCCTGTGCCGACTTTCCCTTGCACAGGAGCTGTCCCATGAACCTTTCCGCGTTTGGCCTGGCCAGCCTGATCGGCATCGCCGTCACCGCCCCCGTCGCCGCGGCCGCGCCTTCCCATCCCACCATCCGCCACATGGCCGGTGCGCCTTCGGTCACTGCACTGGACGCAGCGACGACCGCGGTGCTGGTCATCGACTTCCAGAACGAATACTTCGATGCCAGTGCCGCGCCGGGCTTCAGCGGCGGGCGCATGGTCATTCCCGATGGCAAGGCGGCGCTGCGCCAGGCCAAGCGCGTGGTCGATTTCGCCGATGCCAATGGCATCCGCGTCATCCATGTGCAGCACGTGTTGCCGGCCGCTGCACCGCTGTTCGCGCAGGGCAGCGTCAACGCCGCCTTCCACCGTGACCTGCAGCCGCGCCCGGGCGACACCGTGGTGCAGAAGGACAACGTGAGTGTGTTCGCCGGTGCCTCGGCCGCCGTGCTGGACAAGACGTTGAAGGACGCGGGCATCGATACCCTGATCGTGACCGGCCTGCAGACCCACGCCTGCGTGGTCGGTGCTGCCCGCGACGCCGCCGCCGCCCCGCGCGGCTACCGCGTGATCGTGGCCGGCGATGCCACTGCCAGCCGGGATCTGGACCTGGCCGGCGGCCAGCGTATCGGTCACCGCGCGCTGCACGAGGCATCGTTGGCGCAGATCGAAGATGCCTTCGGCCAGGTGCTGAGCACCGATGCGGTCTTGGCGCTGCCGGTGCGCAAGGCTGGCGACGGCGCTTGATAAGCTGGCGGGGCCCGCAGATCGCGGGCTCCGCTTCCGGGGGCTGTCTTCGATGGATCACTTCGCCGCCCTGCGCGCGCTGCGCGCCATCGTCGAAGCAGGCAGTTTCAGCGCCGCCGCCGAGCGCCAGGGCACCACCCATTCGGCAATGTCGCGGCAACTGCGGCAACTGGAAGAGCACCTGCAGGTGCGCCTGCTCGACCGTAACAGCCGCCGCCTGTCGCTCACAGAGGCCGGCCGCGAGTACTACGGCGAAGCGGTCGGCCTGCTGGATCGCCTGGACGCGGCCGATGATCGCGCCCGCGCCGGCCAGGCACAGCCCAGTGGGCGCCTGCGCATCAGCGTGCCGCAGGTGGTGGCCAGCCAGGAACTGCCGCATTGGCTGCCGGCTTTCCTCGCCCGCTACCCGCAGGTGTCACTGGATCTGTCGGCCGACGATCAACTGGTCGACATCGTGGGCGGCGGTTTCGATCTAGCCCTGCGCATTGCGCCATCGCTGCCGGACAGTCAGCTGGTAGCGCGCGAGCTGGCCCGTTGCCCACGCATCCTGGTGGCGGCGCCAGCGTATCTGGCGCGGCATGGCTTGCCGCGGCAGGTGGCGGATCTGCAGCAGCATGCGCTGCTGGGCTTCAGCCCCACCGCTGCCAGTGCGCCGTGGCACCTGCACGGCCCGCGTGCCGCCACCGCCACGATCGACGCCGGCCAGCGCCTGCGCGTGGACGCCACGCCGGCCCTGTATGCGGCGGTGCTGGCGGGCATGGGCATCAGCCTGTTCACCGCGTTGACCGTGCAGGAGGACCTGCGTGCCGGTCGCCTGGTGCGCGTGCTGCCGGCCTGGCATGGCGGCCAGCGCTGCTACTTCGCGCTGTATCCGCACGCACGTGCGCTGGCGCCCAAGGTGCGGGCGCTGATCGACCATCTGGCCACGCACTATGCGGCGTGGCGCAGTGGCTGATGCTCAGGCCGGGCGGAACATGCGGAAGCGTTGTTCGGCACTGACCCGGAAGTAGTCGGCCGGGCCGCCACCGCGCAGGATGGGATCGCCGGCGGCGGTGTCGTAGATGCCATCCACCAGCAGTCGCTGGTCGATATGCACGGCCACCACTTCGCCCAGCACCAGCCAGCCGTTGGTGTCCTGCCCGCCGGCATCGCGCAGGCGCACGATCTGCGTGCAGCGGCACTCCATGCTGACCGGGCTCTGCGCGACGCGCGGCGGGCGCACCTGGGTGGACGCCAGCGGGGTCAGCCCGGCCAGGGCGAACTCGTCCACCTCCGGCGGCACCGCGCGGCAGCTCTCGTTCATCGCTTCGGCCAGCGCGAACGTGGCCAGGTTCCAGACGAACTCGCCCGTGGCCTCGATGTTGTGCAGCGAATCCTTGCGGCCCTGGCTGGAGAAGCCAATGATCGGCGGGATGTAGTTGAACGCGTTGAAGAAGCTGTAGGGCGCCAGGTTCAGCGCGCCCTCGGCGTTGCAGCTGGAAATCCAGCCGATCGGGCGCGGGCCGATGATGGCGTTGAACGGATCGTGCGGCAGGCCGTGGCCTTCGGCCGGGCGGTAGCTGTGGAAGCGGGGGAGGGAGGCGTTCTGCATGGCGTGGGGTTCCAGATGAAAAAAACCGCGACCCTTGCGGATCGCGGTTTGTCGTTTACAGCCGTTTCTGCGATCAGCGCTGCTGGATCTTCGACAGCAGGCGCAGGAATTCGACGTACAGCCAGACCAGGGTCACCATCAGGCCAAATGCGCCATACCACTCCATGTACTTCGGCGCCCGCTGGGCCACGCCGCTTTCGATGAAGTCGAAATCCAGCACCAGGTTCAGTGCGGCCACCACCACCACGAACAGGCTGAAGGCAATGCCCAGCCAGCTGGCGTCATGGATCACCGGCACGTTGATGTTGAAGAAGCCCAGCACGAACGAGGCCAGGTAGAGCAGGGCGATGCCGCCGGTGGCCGCGACCACGCCCAGCTTGAAGTTCTCGGTCGCCTTGATCAGGCCGCTGCGATAGGCCATCAGCAGGGCGAACAGGGTGCCGAAGGTGAGCAGCACGGCCTGGAACACGATGCCCGGGAAGCGCAGCTCGAACACCGCGGAAATGGCGCCCAGGAACAGGCCTTCCACCAGCGCATACAGCGGCGCGGTCACCGGCGACCATTCCTTCTTGAACACGGTGATCAGTGCCAGCACCAGGCCGCCGATCGCGCCGCCCATGGCGTACAGCTTCGCTCCGGCCATCACCTGGCCGTAGTCGTCCACGGTCTGGTTCCAGGCAAAGGCAGCGGTCAGCACGGTCAACAGCAGCAGGATGCCGGTCTTGTTGACGGTGCCGTTGAGGGTCATGGCCTGGTCGGGGTGGGTGACCACCGAGCCGCTGGCCAGGTCCAGGAAGGTCGACTCGGAAAGAGCCGGGTTGCCGCTGCGCATGCGAAGTCTCCGTGCGAAAAGGGGATCGATACGGCCATCCGGCCGCTGGCTGCGAGCATAGCCGATGGCTGCTTACGCTGCTGTGGTGGACGCGCCGGGGCGCCCCGGTTGCTGCCGGCCGCGTTGACAGGCTGCGCCGCGCTTGGCCACAATGGCCAGCTCGCCGGGCCTGTGCCTGGTGGGGAAGCATCACCGGGGTATAGCGCAGTCTGGTAGCGCGCCTGCTTTGGGAGCAGGATGTCGGGGGTTCGAATCCCTCTACCCCGACCAATCCCACGCCATGTCGGATTGGACGCCGTTCCGGTTCGGGCGCCCGTAGCTCAACTGGATAGAGCACCGGCCTTCTAAGCCGGCGGTTACAGGTTCGATTCCTGTCGGGCGCGCCATCGGCGCGACAGTCCAGGGTATCGCCGGTGCGATGTGAAGAAGTGCTTGCAAAAGCGCGGCGGCTGCACCAGAATGTCGGACTCGCTTCGGCGGATCGGAACTTCGGTAACGGCCCCGGGCAACGTTTCAAGCTTCAACGCCAGCAGCATCGGCGGTGCAGCGAAAGTTTCAGTGGTGGCTGTAGCTCAGTTGGTTAGAGTACCGGATTGTGATTCCGGTGGTCGGGGGTTCGAATCCCCTCAGCCACCCCACTGATTCAACCGCATCGGCAACGCCGACACGGTATTGCAATAAACAGAATGCACGTTACAATGTGCGTCTGAGTTTCACGGGCTGTTAGCTCAGTTGGTAGAGCAGTTGACTCTTAATCAATAGGTCCAAGGTTCGAATCCTTGACAGCCCACCAAGACGGAAGCCACCTGGTTCGCCAGGTGGCTTTTTTCTTCAGATGTAACCCTTCGCGATGGATCGCAGGTTGCAGTGCTTGTTTCAACGCTGTTGAAGAAAGTGCTTGCAACGCCCTCGCGGATCGGGCCATAATTCGCGCCCCGATTTCGGGCTGTTAGCTCAGTTGGTAGAGCAGTTGACTCTTAATCAATAGGTCCAAGGTTCGAATCCTTGACAGCCCACCAAGACGAAAGCCACCTGGTCCGCCAGGTGGCTTTTTTCTTTTCTGCGCTATTCGCGACAGGGGCGCGGCGCCTTAAGGTCGCATCCGTGCCACATGCGTCAGCGATGTTCTGCAGGATGTGCGCTGCATCCCAGCGCGCCCTGGGCGAGTGCTTCCCAATGAAGATTCCGCGCCGCCGTGCGCATCTTCCAGGAATGCTTTGATGGCCCCGATCAATCGTCATGCCGTCGCCGTGGCAATGCTTGTCGCGATCGCCACTGCGGGATGTGTCGCAGTTGACCCTCCGGCGCAGGCGGAGGCCGCCGTGGCAGCGCCCGATCCCGCGCACACTGTCGAACGCCCGGAGGGCAGTGCGTTCCAGCCCGCGCAGCCGCTGGATCCCGCCGAAGGGCAGCCGTCCGCCCCCGCAGGCGTCGCCGTGCAGCGCTCGGCCGATGGGCAGGCGATGCAGATCCGCACCCTGGACGAAGCCGAGGCGGCTGCGGCGGGCGACGATGCGCAGCCCGCCCGGCCGGTCGATCCCGCGCCCTGACCCCGGCAAGGGGGACGGCCAAGCCCTGCACAGTGCCTGCGCGGTGGGGGTGGGAAAATACCGGCATGGATCCCGATACCTCCCACTCCCGCCCGCGCTGGCTGGGTTCACGCCAGCAGTGGCTGGAACGCCTGGCCCTGTGGGGCGGCGCGGTGGCCGTGGCGCTGGCCGCGATTGTCTTCGCCAAGGCCAGCGACGCGGCGTTCGCGGTGTTCCGTCGCGCGCACGACGCCTCGCCGTGGTGGCCGCTGCTGCTGACCCCGGCGCTGTTTGCCCTGCTGGCCTGGCTGACCCAGGGCCTTCTGCGGCCGACCCGGGGCAGTGGCATTCCGCAGGTCATCGCCGCGCTGGATACCCCAGACCGTGCCTTCCGCAAGCAGAACCTGTCCCTGCCGGTGTCGCTGGGCAAGCTGGGCCTGACCGTGCTTGCCCTGCTGGGCGGCGCATCGGTGGGGCGCGAAGGCCCGACCGTGCACATCGGCGCCAGCCTGATGTACATGATCGGTCGCGCGTTCGGTTTCCGCGATCCACGCCAGGCGACCCATTTCCTGCTGGCCGGTGGCGCCGCCGGTATCGCCGCGGCCTTCAACACCCCCTTGGCGGGCGTGGTGTTCGCCATCGAAGAGCTGTCCGGCCGCTTCGAACACCGCTTCTCCGGCACCCTGCTGACCGCAGTGATCGTGGCCGGCGTGGTGTCGCTGGGCCTGCTCGGCAACTACACCTATTTCGGCCGGGTCAGCGCCACGCTGCCGCTGGGCATGGGCTGGCTGGCGGTGCTGCTGTGTGGGCTGGTGGGTGGCCTGGCCGGTGGGTTCTTCAGCCGGTTGGTACTGGCCGCCGTGGACGGCCGGCCGCGCTGGCTGGGCCGCAGCCGCAGCGCGCACCCGGTGCTGTTCGCCGGCGCCTGTGGGCTGGCCCTGGCCGTGCTGGGTCTGGTGTTCGGGCTGGGCGCGTTCGGTACCGGCTACGAGCAGGCCCGCGAACTGGTGCAGGGCGGTGGCGGGGTGGGGCACAGCTTCGGGGCGATGAAGTTTGCCGCCAACCTGGTGTCGTATGTGGCCGGTATTCCCGGCGGGCTGTTCTCGCCCGCGCTGGCCGTGGGCGCGGGCATCGGCCACAACCTGGCCGTGCTGCTGCCCGGCGTGGACCCGGCCGCAGTGGTGGTGCTGGGCATGTGCGCCTACCTGACCGGCGTCACCCAGGCGCCGCTCACCTCGGCGGTCATTTCGCTGGAACTGACCGATACCAGTGACATGCTGCTGCCGATCCTGGCGGCGGTGCTGCTGGCGCGGGTCGCCTCGTCGTGGGTCTGCCATGTGCCGATCTACCGCGCGCTGGCCGAACGCCTGACTGCGGCGATGCCGGCCCCGGCACCCACCACGGCCGCGCCTGGCCCCTGAAACCGGCGTGTTCAGCTTTGTCACGCCTTCCGCTTTGCAGCCCCGCCTGCGACAATGAATGCCTGTGCCGGCCACGCGAAAGTGGCGGAATTGGTAGACGCCCTGGATTTAGGTTCCAGTGAGGGTGACCTCGTGCGGGTTCGAGTCCCGCCTTTCGCACCATCCGGCCGAGCACAGATTGCCTAAGTGATTGAAAAATAAGCTGGCGACGGTCAGTTGTGCTATTGGATTCCCGCTTTGGCAATTGATCCCTGTCTCGGAACGTCACCTGTTCCGTTCGAGGCGGCGGGGAGGCGGAACTGCTCCAGCGCAGACATGCCCTGGAGCGATTGCTCGGCCAGTACCTTCGCGTAGACCGCTGAGGTGGTCTGGATGTCTCGGTGGCCGAGCCACTCCTGCACGAGCTTGATGTTGCCGGTCGCCAGCAGCAGCCGGGTGGCGCAGGTATGGCGGAGCGCATGCGGCACGCACTCCCTCTCGGAAGCGAGATGTGTCCCCTTGATGGCCCATTGCCACAGTCGGTCGGCGCGCGTGCGATTGAGCATGGTGAAGGGGCCGTCCGAGGTGGCCGCCAGCGCGTCCTTGCGCCGCTGTAGAACCTCGGCGACGCGGGCGGTGCAGGGTAGGGTGCGGGGACGCCCCTTCTTGAGCGTAGCGTGCCGCCAGAAGCGGACGTGGAGCCTTCCGCCCTGCTCGACTACTTCGGACCACCGGATGCCGATGGCCTGGCTCATGCGGCAGCCCAGGTCAGCGAGGCACACGAACAGGTCGCGGTAGTCCGCCCCGTCGCGCACCCGTGGGTGCCCTCCGGCAGGGCCGTTCGGCAGCGTGTCCCACTCCAGCAGCCGCGCCAGGATCATTTCCTCGTCCTCGACGTTCAGGACGAACGTGCGTGCGTTGTCCCGCTCGTCGGCCAAGCTGTACTCGGGCAGCTCTCCCAAGTACCGGCCAGCCTTCCGCTCGCGTTTCAGCAGGGCGAGGAGGCACTGCATCTTGCGGTTCACGGTGGCGGGAGCCGCCTTGTCGGCCAGCATGCGCTGCGCCATGTCGTTGACCGCGGCCTGCGTGATGTCGTTGATGGGCGTTTCCTCGCCCAGGTAGCTCTGGACCACCTTGCAGTTGGTACGCACGGTGTCGATGGATCGGAGCTTGCCCCAAAAGTTGCGGTCGTCCAGCGCTTCGTCCATCGCGTCTTTGAGGGTGCGCTGGCGGACCTTGGCCTTTGCCACGGCCATCTGCACCGACCGGGACTTGCCCCGAATCAGCTCCCGCAGCGCGTCCTCTGAAATCTCGGGGGCGTCCCGCAGGGCGTCGAGGACTGCCTGCTCCTTGCGCTCGGCTGCCACGCGGTCGCGGGTGCCGGTGGACAAGCGCACGCGCCGGTATCCCTCCTGCACGTCGAGCATGTAGTAGCGCTTATCGGGCGCACCCGGCTTGGGCGCGGTCCCTTTGAGGCGAAGGGCCATGTGTATCTCCAGAAAAAGAAAAGGCCCGCACTAGGCGGGCCTCGGGCAATACTGCTGCTGTTGGTCTTACGCGGCGAACTTGGCCGCCATCTTCCTGCTTACCCTCTCCGCGAGAGTGGTCAGCCAATGAAGTGCCTTGGTCGTTGGGAAGATGAGGTTGCGCTTGCGATAAGCGGGATCAGGGCGCTGCTCCAAGAAGTCAGGGCCAGGCTCACGGTTCCGCTTGATCTGCGACAGGTCGAGCACGTTCCGGCTCACAGCCGATGGAGAGAGTCCGCCGAGCACTCGCTCCAGGTCCACCTGTTGAATCCCTGGCTCATCCACGACGGCGAGCAGGGTCAGGATACGGGTGGCCGTAATGTCCTCGTCGATCTCCTCTCGAAATGCTGACAATGCGGTGGTCAGGATGACCGTCAGTTCTTTCTGCGAGAGATTCATGGCTTCTCAATTTCCAAAGGGGGATGGTTCCCACTAGGGAGCCATCAAGTTCTATCTTGACAACGCAGCGTAAGGATTACAACCCCGAGGCCGATGTTGATGGCGTTTTTGCCGATTTTGTCGATCCAGAAACCCCTCTGCCAAGGGGCGGGGCACAGGTCGAGGTCGATTTCATATCCGAATGCGTTCACGTACAGGTCCAGGCACTTCTTCCGCCCACGAGGGCTGTCCTGTCCCCCGGCAACGGCTCCGCTATGACGCCGCCAAGTCCCCGGCTGCGCTCCACAAAATATTCCATTAATCAACTACTTAACGCGGGCAGGACAAGCATTACCCCAATCGTCACGAGTGCCCCAATCACCGCGACATAGAACATCGCTTGCCCGGCTCGCACCGCGGCGGATGTCATTCTCTTTCTCCAGTCTCTCATAGGCTGAGACTGCTCCTGCCGTTAGGTGGCGTGGGTGGCGGACAGCGACCACCCACCGTCTAGCGTGCTGCGGCCGATGACCAGCGGTCGGCCGTAGAAATCACGTACCAGCACTGAGATTGATCCCACATCCGACAGTGAATTGTTCATGATTCCGCGCCCTCGTCGGGCAGCTCGCGGGCGTGCGCGGCCAAGACTTCGACCTCCTCACGGATGACGAGGAACGGGCCGGTCTGGTGTGCGCGGAAGGCCAGGTTGACGATGATGATTTCCATGATGGATTCCTTGTGGGTTGAAGGCACCCCGGACAGCTAAGATCAGGTGACCTCATCCGGAGCGAGAAGATGGAACTGAAGGACTTCATTGCGGGGACGCTGGTGCAGATCGTGGAAGGCGTGCACGCCGCGCAGAAGCAAGTGGGACAGTTGGGGGGTAACGTGAATCCCTACACCCGCGAGCACGCGCCAGGGTTCGGGACGAGGTACACAAGAGGGCCAACGCAGGATGTGTCCTTCGACGTTGCTATAACCGCGCAAGAGAACAGCGCGAGCAAGGAGGGGATCGGCGTAGTAGTCGCTGCAATAGCGCTCGGGAAACGAAATGAGACCTCGGATAGCTCTACGAGTGTGAGCCGAGTGGCATTTACTGTGCCCCTGGCCCTGCCAGATGGCGCGAATCTGGCGGACAGCCAACACACTGACTAGTGCGAATGAACCGCCGTTTGACCTTCAGACTCGATAGTTGTGGAAGGCAGTTCGGCGCTCGACCTGTACGTTGGCGTAGTGTGCTTGGGCAAAGCCTATAGAGATATGATTGATCGAAGTGTCACAGGGGGCGATTGATGGAGTGGATCAAGAGCATCGCGGACGTAATAAAGCTCGGCCCGCGATATCTTGTCGCTGGGATGGTGCTAGCGGGAGGGGCGTTATTCCTGCCTGCCTCAGTCCACGAGCGACTTGGCGTGTCCGAGTGGGTCGCGGCTTACAAAGGCTGGATCGGACTGGTGTTTGCTGTGTGTGCCGTACTCACCGCCATATCGGTGTTCACGTGGTTATGGCGGTTGGCGACCCTCGCTTGGGAAACCAAACAGGAACGCGCCGCGCTCGCGGAGCGTCTCCGGAGGCTCACAGAGCCGGAAAAGCAGATTCTCAGGTACTACTTTGCCAAAAACACCCGGTCCAACTTCCTTCGCCATCAAGACGGAGTTGTAGCCGGCCTGGCCGCGGTCGGTGTAATCCACCTCGCTTCGCGCACTGGCACGCTGACAGAAGGCTTCGCTTACAACATTAGCGATTACGCGTGGAAGATCATTCGGGAGAACCCTGGTCTACTCAACGGCGAGACCAACTTTTACCGTTGTGACAAGCCCGACAGTCCTTGGGGCTTCTGACAGCATCAAGAGTGTCAGTGGCTCCAGAAGTAAAAGCCGCTCACCGCGAACGCATCGCCATTGAGCCGCATGTCGCGGCCGTAGCTCTCGTAGTCGAAGTAGCGGGAGAGGGTGTCAGGCACGTCGTGAAGCAGCCCCGTCTCGTCCACGTAGTTCTCGGCGAAGTCCGCCCAGGTATCGAATTGGCCCACGTAGGCTTCGCGGAACTGCTCCACGGTCACGTCGTCGCGGCCCTCGTGGTCGCAGAAGGCCGTGTAGGCGGCGCGTTCGGTGTCGTCGTGTAGCTCGTCCAGTCGCTCCTGCAACGCGCACAGCTTGTCGAGGTTGGGATGCTCGCCCCAGGTATCGCCGAACACGTCGTCGTAGTCGTGGACGGCCCACTCTTCGGCGCTGGGCACCTTGCCGGTGCCGTTGCAGGTGACGCACTTGCAAATCAACTCTTTGGTCCGACAGCCGAAGCTGACCGCAGCGCATGAGTGGCAGCGCGTGCAATCGGGCGGTGACCCCGCCTCGTAATCGGCTGTCGCTCCGCACTTGGTGCAGGTGGTCCGCGTGACCGGGAACGTGACGCCCGCGCAGTCCGGGCACGCCACTGTCACGTTCGGGTGGGGTGACTCGCGCAGGATTCGCGCAATCTCTCCGCCCACGTCGTCGGCGTCGCGTCCCTCCAGGTCGATCCACTCGCCGTGCAGGACGCCCGCGTTATATGAGGCAAGGCAGGCCACGTAGATTTGCATGGTGATGCTCCAGAAATGCGAAGGCCCGCACTAGGCGGGCCTCGGGATCAGCGGTGGTTGTCGGTCAGTGCGCCCAATCGGGCTTGACGTTCAGTAGGTAGGCCGCGGCCACTGCGCGGGCGGTGGCCTCGTCGGCCACGTCGGCAATCCACCACCAGCGGTCCTTACCGGCCCAGCGGTAGACACCCCAAAACTGCGCGGCCATCGGTGCGCAAGGCTCGACGCTTCCATTGAAGTCTTGACGGGGACCATAGGAGACCGATCGGTCGCCCCAGTTGACCACCTTGTCGCCGGGCGGAACAGCCAGTTCGTTATCGTTGCTCATAGCGCGGTCCTTTCTTCAGTCGGCGATCCGTGCGTCTGCCCCTTCCCATATGTAGCGAGAGCTAGCGGGATGTGTAGCGAGGCCCAAGCGATAGCCTAATGTGCTATCTAGCCAATATGAATGATAGATAAATAACGGTTATGAGCGCCTATGAAATCGGGCGCTGCCGTGTATGATCTGCTCCATGAACGATCTCGTGACCAAAGCCCAGCAGGAACTTGCAAGCATTCGCAAGCAACTGACGGATATGGACTTCCGCCGTAGGGAACTGGAGAGCAGAGCTAACAAGCTCCACATGCTCTTGAAGGTGACGGAGGATTTGGGCTATCTCCAAGCCACCAACCCGTCTAAGGCTCCCGAGGCCGGCCCCCTCCCGCTCCCGCCACTTCCGCCACTGCCAAAACTATCCGCGTCCCTAACCGTTGTTACGGAAGGTAAGACGCAAAAGGAGAAGATCACTGACTTCTGTGCCGAGCTTCTGGCAGTCGGCTTCCCTATGAAAACATCCGAGCTCTTGCAGGAGTTGCAGCAAGCCGGCATTGAGGTTGGCGGGGCCAACAAGTTGCTTACAGTCTCGGCGCTTCTGTCAAAGGATGACCGCTTCGTCCCGAGCCGGAAGGAAGGATGGAGTCTTAAGAGGTAAAAGCGGCGGTCCGAGCCATGTGGAGTGACCCGGACCGCCATTCACTCAGGTGCGGAGCCTGACCCAGGCAGCAGGGATTGAGCTGCAAGGAGGATGCAGATATGGCACATAACCCCCATATCCGGTTGTTAGAGTATCACCTCAAAGCCCTGGCATTAAAGTGCTGGGGCTTTGACTTTTAGCGCACTCGCCTAATCGGCTTATAGAAACAGCTTAGTCAGCGTGACGATGCCAGCCACAAAGGCCGTGGCGACCACCAGCGGATACCACCGGGTCTCCATCATCAGCTTGTCGCTCTCGCGGTTGATCTTGCGAATCTCAGCGGTGAGCTTGCGCACTTGCAAGTCCTCCAGTGGTCCATTGGTGCTCATGGTAGCTCCAAGAAAGACCCGCCGTCACACGTCGGCGGGGTGTGGAAAACCGGGTTGACGAAAGGGGATCAGATGACAATGGGGGATGGACAAGGCGCAACTTGGGTGCGGTTCTTGTTCGCCTGGCGCTCCCGCTCGTTGAGTCGGGCGCGGTGCTCGCGGATGCCGCGGCGGATGCAACCGGCCACGTAGTAGTCGCGGGCGGTCATATCGAACGGGATCATTGTCATGGGTTGCTCTCCAGTGAATCGGACCACCAAAACGCCCCATCACAACGGTAGGGACGCTTTGGCGGTCAGACTCATGCTTGTAAGGCATGGAATCTGACCGTCGCCAGCTTCCGGGAGCGCCTCCAGCTCGCCTAGGAATCCCGTACAGATGGCCCCGCTCTTTCTGGCGGTGACCCGGTATCCGTGGCGGCCTTCATCGGCCCTTACACTTCCCGGCGCGGCTAGTGTTCCCAGCTCCCCGCGTTCTGCCGTGGGCGGCGCTCCTGCCTGCCCCTTTCCTACTGTCCCGACCGCACCCTGCGACCGTTGTTCGATGGTGGGCATTATGCCCGTTTGCTCCCGGTTTGTCAATCACTCCCGGTAGTGGGATGTTTGAGCCGGACGTTACCTGCGGTGCGCTTAGGGGCCTTTGGGGCTAGTCCTCAGTGCTGGCGGGATAAGCTCTAGGTGCTGTCGATCCATCGGTCGCACGTCTGTCGCCGCCTTTTCCGCTGCCGCCGTGTTGCTGGCGACGGGTATAGATTAGATCAATCCCCGCATGGCTGTCAATACCCCGATGGCAACGATTTTTGGATGGTCGCAGGGAGCGCCTAGCGCGCGCGTGGGGAGCTTCTATAGGCGGGGCGGTAGGGATGCCCGTGGCGGGCCTTGCGTGGGCCGTGGTGGCGCATTGGCTGGCCGTGGTGGGCGGCAGGTGGGCATAGGCTGGGGCAGGGTGCGCCGAGGTTGGCGCGTGGCGGTCAGGGCAAAAAGACAGATAGGGACAGACAGAGGCGCGAACGTTTGAGCGCGGATGTCCGCAGGTTGCCCAGGTATCGCATGGGATTGCCTAGGCACTGGATACCTAATCCGGTGGTTCACCTTTGGAATCAGCAGGTTAGCCGAGGTGGTGACGCCGCAGGTGACGCGAAGGGGGCGCATCGTGCCTTTGCGCTACAGGGGGCGACCCCTACGGGGGGTGATCGCGCGGTTCCAAGTAGTTGGATACCCCTTCGGAAATTTGCCGCAAACCTTTCGACCCCCCTCAGTCGCGCGAGGAGGGAGCCTCAGTCACACCGGAGCGCTTCCGCGTCGCCACGACAGCGAACCAGGCGAGCGACCCAAGTCCCCATAGGACGCACACAGGCACGGCCCAGGTCATCCCTCGGTTGTACGCGAGGATCGCCAGCAGCGGGTTGATGGGCGTGACGCCCGCGATGAGCAGGATCAGGAGAAGTCGGTGCATGGGAGTTCCGCCGCAGTGGCACCCAAGGAGGACAGAGGAACACCCCAGGAGTGCATAGGAGGACTGTAGTTCTACTTGGTGGTGAATACCAATGAATAGAACTCTACAGTCCCACTATAGTAATACTTAGGTCTTACTATGATACCAGCCTTGTCAAGGGGGTCAGGGACAGGGTGGTCTCCCACCGCCGTCCCCTTCCTGGTCTCACGTCCTCGGCTTGAGGAAGGATCGCCGCTTGGTGTCGTAGGTCTGCACCGGAGGACCGCTGTAGAGGTCCGTCGAGCACGCCATGAGGACTGCTTCGGTCGCGTTGTGGCCTGCCTTCATGGCGGCCAGGGCAATCGCACCACCACTACCTGCGACGAGGAAGTCGCGCCGGAGGTCGAGAGGGAGACCGTCGTGGTAGAAGGCCACCGGGTTGTCCCGCAGGCCGACCACAAGGATCGTGTACTCGCCCTTGGTCAGTTCGTCGAATCCCTCCGACAGCTCGCGCACGGCTCGCTGGATGTGGGAAGTGGTGCCCGCGCCGAACACCACCAGGTCGCGCCCGGTGGTGTCGGTGGTGCGGTAGAACTTCTCCTCCTCGTACCGCAGATCACCAGCGGTGACCTGCGAGTCGATAGCAACGAGCCGGCCGTCAAAGGCCAGCGTGGTCACTGCTTGATGTGCTCCCGCCAGTAGCTCGGGGTGAACGCAGCCCACTCGATGTCGCTCACGTCATCCCACAGCCGCTCCGCGGCATTCCGCAAGTGCTCCCACAGGCCGCCGAGGACGACGTAGGGCAGCGCCAGGAACACGGCGACGAACAGCCAGCCGGTGTAGGTGCGACGGGAGGTCTCGCGCAAGCTCTCCAGGAGCCACTGCGAGGCGAGGGCAATACGCAGCGCTACGTACCCCTTGGCGCGCTCGTAGGCGCGCACCAGGCGCTCGCTGGCGCGGTTGTAGATGGTCTTGATGGTCACTTGGAGTTCCAGAGTTTGACTTCCGCCTCGCGGCGGTCGATGAGGCCGGGCAGGTCCGTCAGCACGCCCTTGACGCGACCCTTGGTCCATCGGCGGAGCTGTGCGGGCACCGCCGCGTAGTCGCCCGCGTTGAGCACGCGGAGCAGGGTGGAGCTGGCGAAGTTGCCCTCGCCAAGGTTGAACACGAAGTCGATCAGAGCGGCTTCCTGCGGCGCGCTGAGGGGCACGCGCACGTATCGACGGACGACCGTAGCGGCCTTGGAGAGGTCAGCCTCCAGCAGCTCCACAGCGCGTTCCTCGGTGATGCGGAGGCCGGGCTTCACGTCACTGCCTGTGTGGCCGTAGCCGATGGTCCACTTGTCTGCGGGGCACAGGTAGGCCACCAGGCGCAGACCCTCCGACTTCATCGTCAGAGGGCGCGCGAGCTGGACAGCCTGGCTCACACCGGGGCGTAGGGGTTCGACTGGCCGCCCTGGGTGTGGCAGCAGGGAGCGTGGTTGCAGTCGCACGGCGTTACCGGCGCGGGTGCGCTCGGGCCGTCGTTGTCGTCGTCGTTCTTGCGGCGCAGGAACAGGTACAGCAGGGCAGCGGCGGCGAGCGCCATCAGCCACGCAGCGAGCGTGTTGGACATTGGGTCTCCTACAGGATGTCGAGGTAGTTGTCGGGTGACGGCACGCGGCCGGTCACGGACTGGATGAAGGAGGCGTACTCGCGGTCGAGCAGCTCCTCCAGGTAGCGCTGCTCCTCCTTGGACACGTCTCGGGAGAGCTGGTCGGCCCAATACTTCACGGCCATCGCCAGCGCTTCGAGGCGGTCGTCGTGGCGCAGTGCGCCGCGGTCGCGCGTGATGCGCGTCAGCTGGTAGAACAGCTGGTACTTCTGCTCGGACTTCTGATCGGCGCGGATGATCGAGGCATCGACCACCAGGCGATGCTGGTTCAGTACCGGCTCCAGCACGTCGATGATTCGGTTCTCCTTCGAGGTGCCGTAGTGCTTCACCTCCTCGATGGAGCACGGGTACACGCGCGCCAGGACGCCGGAGAGCATCTTGGCGAACATGCCGTCGCCGAAGTTGGCCTCAATGAGGACTGCGGAGACCTTCTCGGCGCGCGCGATGTGCGCCAGGGTCTCCAGCGTGTCGTCGTCGTAGCCGCCCTTGGTCGCACCAGCACGGCGCGCGTAGAGCATGCCGCGAAGCATGCCGACGACCGCGTAGCCGGTTTCGTCGCCGCCTCGGCCCGAGGGGTCGATGGCGAGCACCTTGCTGGTGAACTCCTCCATTTCCGAGGCGAGGTACATGGGCCGGTACAGGCGGTCGCCAGTGAAGCCCACGGACGGGATGTCGCTGACGATGTACTCCGGGCCGCTGCTGTAGACCACACGGATCGGAGCGACCTCGCGGTCCACGTCCATCACGATCAGGTCGGACAGCTTGAGCGGGTACTTCTCGGCGTCGGACAGCGACGCATCGAGCATGAACTGGAGCATGAAGCCGGAGCGTCCGTAGGACGCCTCGCGCTCCATCAAGTCCTCATCGGAGAAGCGGACGCTCTCGCAGTTCTTCCAGGCGAGCTTGGGGTTCGCGTCGAACGCATCGGCGATCATCGGCGCGAGGCGGTCGCCGTACACCTGGCGGTGCTTGGTGTCCTTCGGGTAGCGCGCAGGCCAGATGCGGATGACGTAGCCGCGCTCGGGCAGCTTGTTGTAGAGCGACTCCTCGGTCTGCGGAGTGCCGAGGTAGATGATCTCGCCGCCCGGCTTGAGCACCGCATCGAACTCCTTGACCAGCTCGGCGAGCTTCTCGCGCTGCACGACGGTCATGGAGTTCTTCGGGACTTCGATGTCGTCCGCGATGATGGTGTCGGCGCGGGAGCCGGTGAGCTGGCCGTTGATACCGACCGACTTCACCGAGGGCGACTGATCGGGCTGCGCGGGGCCGACATCGAACGCCAGGTTCGAGTTGCGCTGGTCGGGACGCGGGCGCAGGTGTTGCAGCTCAGGCAGGGTTTCGATCAGGCGCTTGACGAACACCGAGAACGCATCGGCGCGTTCCTTCGATGCCGATACCACCATGATCTTGTGCTGGGGGTCTTTCCAGAGGAGCCAGCAGACGTAGGCGGCCGTCACCCAGGACTTGCCGACGCCGCGGTACGCCATGATGACGCGACGGCGCGGGCCGGTTTTCAGGAACTCGCAGATGTCGTACTGGATCGGAGTGGGGCTTGGTAGCCCCAGCTCCTTCCAGACGTACCAGGCGAAGTTGCGGAAGTCCTCGAAAGGGTGACGAACGTGGAGGCTCGTCATGCCCTCCATCAGTTCAGCCGCCCATCCTCAGCGGGATCGAACGGGAACTCGGACACCTTGTCGGCCAGCTTGCCCAGCGGTGAGCCGGGCGGCGTGGCCGCAACGTCGATGCCGTTGTCCTTGAGAAACTGCCGGGCCACGTTGAGGATCGAGGCCAGGCCCTTCGCGTCCGACTCCATCGAGTCGATGGTGTCGGCGAGCTTGTCCGCGACTGCGGCGTGCAGTCGCTCCAAGGCATCCTTGGGGGCGGTCACTTGTTGACGACGCGGTTCAGTACGGTCTCCAGCGCGGACGTGCCGAGCGACGCCAGGATGCACGCGAGCGCGACCTGGGCGACGAAGGAGACGCCGGGGATGAAAATGACGATGGCACCAGCGGCAAGGCCGGTAGCGCCAGAGAGGATTGCGCGGCCGAGCGCCTGCTTCCAGGTGATCGGATCGTTCGACGTGAGCATCTTTGCGATGCCCACGATGAGGCCGACGCCCGCGAGAGCGCCGACCAGCTTCACTTCATCGTGCATTAGGTCTCTTGTAGGTGGTGGATGCGTTAGAGCGGACGACCGAAGCTGTACTCGTAGTTGCCGGTCAGGGTGATCTGCGTGACGCCATCGGTGACGACGACAGTGAACTGCCCCATGCGGGAGGTGTTCCGCCCCGAGGCGGTCACAGTGCCGCCGAGGCCGCTGCCGGAGATCGACGCGCCGCCTGTGACGGAGCGGGAGACCACGGAGTAGTTGCCGGTGCCGCCCGAGCAATAAACGCTGAACGACTCGCTGACCGTGCCGTTGGTGGACTGAGGCCAGTTACCCATCAGGTAGCTCGGCGAAAGCGATGCTTGGAACGGTGTCGCCTTGACCGCGTTATAGAACTGCGAGGCGTAGATCGGGCCGCTCGTGGGGACGCCGTAGTTGGCTGGAACGTCGGGCACCAATCCACGTCCTCGGTAGTACTGGTCCGCGTAGATAGGGTAGCTGCCGCCGAACTCGGCGCGGATCATTTCCCAGGAGATCGGGCCGGAGCCGGGGAGGGCCATCAGGCACCTCCCCCAAGGTCCGCGACGCGCTTACGCAGCGCCTGCACCTCAGCGATCAGGAAGGGAACAGCCTTCTCCCACTGGATCGTCTTGATGCCGTTCGCGTGCGTGGCGACCATCAACGAGTAGACCTCCTCGGCCTCCTGCGCGATGCCGCCGACCTCATGCTCCGCACTCGGGTGGAACGTGGGATTCAACTCGGCGATAGCTTCGGCGTCCCAATCGAACTCGCGCACACGGAATCGGTCGAAGAAGTCGCCCACCTTGGAGGCCGAGGCGTCCACGATGTTCTTCTTGAGACGCGCATCGGACGCATAGGCGACGATGTTGCCCGTGGCGATCCAATTGTTGCTTGCGTCGCGGTAGGCGCACCACGCGAAGGCGTTGCTGGCGAGGAAGCCGTGATTATTGTCGTTGCAGTGGAGCCAGTGCGTCGTGCCCTGATCGGTGTCGTAGCAGGCGATGGTCGGGGAGTAGCTTTCCAGACGGAGGTCGCCTTCTGAGCCACCGCCCGCGGAGATCAACACGCGCTTACTGCCATAGCTGCGGATGTACGTGTTGTCCTGCATGAACCAGCCTCCGCCGTGCGGCTCGGAGTACCAGCCGGTGCCGGATTGCTGGGAGCGGAACCAGCCCGCGTTGAGGTAAATCTGATCGCCAGCCGTCAGGCGGCCCGCGATATTCGCAGCGCCGTTCCAGTACAGGTTGTACCAGCTGTTCGTGTTCACTCGGGTGATCGAGCAAACGTCGTCGCCAGCGCCATTCGTTCCGTGGATGTATGCGGTTCCCGCTGCACCCATGCCGGTCAACCGCAGAGGCGCGGCGTAGGCCAGAGTGACCTGTCCGGTGAAGGTTGCGCCGCCCAGGCTCGCCTTGCCGTCGAGTGCGGACTGTAGGCCGCTGACGTTGGCGATGGTGTGCGTGTGACCAGCATCGGCCTTCCCTGCCGGGTTGAAGTTAGCTGAGGTCCAGACGGTGCCGCCAGCGTTGAGGGACGCGACGCCGCCCGTACCATCGCCGAATCGGAACTCCAGCGAGTTCGCAGCTGGCGGCACGTAGACGTAGCGATCCAGCGACCCCAGGTACATGACGCCGGACGTGGCCTCGCCGCCATATCCCTGCGCGCGAACCTGCCCGGAGGTGAACGTCTTGACGCCGCCGACAGGCTGATCGTCGGTCACGTTGACGACATTGGCGATGTCGGTGGAGTTGTGCGTGTGTCCGACAGCCGACTTACCATCGAGAGCAGATTGCAGGCCGGTGACGTTTGCGATGGTGTGCGAGTGGGATGCCGCCGCTTTGCCGTCGAGCGCGGACTGGAGGCCGGTCACGTTGGCGATGGTGTGCGTGTGCGACGCCGCCGCCTTGCCGTCGAGCGCCGTCTGCGTCGCGGTGCTGATCGGCTTGTCGAGGTCGGCGGTGTTGTCCACCTTGTCGAGGCCGACCTGCGCCTTGGTGTGCGTGTGGGTGCTCGGCGGGTAGGTCGTCGGCTTACCGGTGACGTGGGTGTTGAAGTCCACGTCGTTGCGGGTCGCCAGTGCGCCCAGCCCGCCGATGTCGCCAGCCACGAGGGTCACGTCGCCCTGCTTTCCGGCGACGCTGGTTACCTGATCGGTGTTGTCGATCTTCTCCCAGGTAGCGCCGTAGAGCGCCTGGTCGCCGACTCGCCAGTGGATGTCACCGACAGTGCCTTCGCCGATCACCTTGTAGAAATGCCCCTTCACCGGGTTGGTCGGGAACGCACCCGTGCTGGCATCCCACGATCCCATGTAGACCAGCGAGCCGGTGACGGCAGCCTGCGCCTGGGCGGCCCAATGCTTCGCCGAGAACTCGCCCGGCGACACCTCGGTGCCCTGCGGGGCGTTCGCGTACAGGTTTGCCTTGTCGCGGGCAGCCTCGGCAGCGGTCTTGGCCGACGATGCGGTCTGCGCCGAGGTCGAGGCAGCCGACGCCGAGCCGGACGCAGCGGAGGCATGACCGGCCGCGGTGGTCGCCGAGCCAGCAGCCTCGCCAGCCTTGGTCGCCGCAGCGGACGCCTGGGCTTCCGCCCGGTTGGCCTGGGTGGTTGCCTGGGTGACCGAGGTCGCTGCGGCGGTCGCGCTGTCGGCGGCTGCGGCAGCCGATGCGGCGGCAGCGGTGGCGTCAGCTTCCGCGCGGTCGGCCGCGTCGGTCGCATAGCCCAGGATGGTCTGCGCCTGATCCCGTGACGTGGCGGCAGCAGTCGCCGCTGCCTGCGCGTCCGAACGCGCCTGACCCGCTGCGGTGGCCGACGTGCCCGCCTGGCTTGCGGAGCCAGCCGAGGCCAGCGCCGAGGTGGCCGAGGCCGTCGCCGAAGCGGCGGCGTCCACTGCGGAGCTTGCCGCCTCGGTCGCGCTGTCGGCAGCCTCGGCCGCCTTGGCAGCAGCGAAGGTCGCCGCGTCGGCGGTGGCCTGCACGTCGTCGTCGATGCTCGCGGCGGATTCCGCAGCGCGCACGGCGGATGCTTCGGCAGCGTCAGCGAAGCCAGAAGCGTCATCTGCGGACGCCTGCGCGGCGTTCGCCATGCCGGTTGCCACGGACACCAGGTCGCGTACCTGCACGACCGAGCCGGTCAGCTCGTCGGTCAGCCCGGCCACGTCCTTCTGGAGCTGCGGGAACGAGGGGAGGGTGTGGTTGTTGCCCAGGCCGTCCGTCACGACGACGGTGCCTTCCTCCTGAGTCAGCAGCGCGATCATCTGATTCTCGCGCCGGTTCCAGCGGTCTACCAGCGTCGAGAGGCGCGAGGCCAGCTCGGCGTTGGAGACGTAGCCGGGGGTAGTGCTCATGCGGTGCTTGGGTTCTCTCTGAGGGTTATCGGATGCCGAAGGCGAAGCCGCCAATCGACGTGATGAGGTAGTTCGGGTAGGCCGGGGCGTCGTAGCCGTGGACCTGCGGAGGCGGGCTGGATGCACGACACCGCACGCGGAATGCGCGGGCACCGCCTGTCCATGCGCCGGACGCCGAGAGCGTCACCGACTGCTCGTAGGTGTAGAAGTTGGACGCGGTGAAGGTGTTGCCGTCGCCGCCCATCTGCTGAATCAACGCGCGGTACATCGGCGGCTCGTGCGATGCGATGACGACCCACACAGAGTCGCGCAGCTCCTCCAAGATGACGTGCAGCCCGTAGACGCGCGTGTTCGCGGTGACGGTCACCGACACGGAGGGCGTATGGCCCTCGCCAGCCAGCACCGGAGCGCCGAGCCAGAACTCGTGGATCGCCACCCAATCGCCGAGCGGGATGAAGTTGTTGCCCGCCTGGTAGCAGAGGCTCGTTGCCCCGGTCCACCACACGCCGGTCGCCGACTGGAACTGCCCCACGATGTTGGGAGCATTGACGCGGCCTCGGAAGAACGCGCCGCCGTTGCGGTCCACGTAGAACACCGCGTTGTTGGCGTTCTTCGCGCCGGAGCCGACCCACAGGGGCCAGTCGCCGAGGTTGGAGATTTCCACGCGGAACTCGGCAGCGTTGACGATGTTGCCGTTGCCGTCGAGGGTGTGGGTCTTGAACGTGCCGCCGTTGATCGTGCCTGCGTTCGCCGTGAGAGCGGCCAGGGAGTTGACCCTGATCTTGTCCGCAGTGATCGTCCCGTCTACCACCAGCGCGCCCTGGATACCCACGGTGGACTGGCCGCCGACCGTACCGATCACGAACGGATACTTGATGCTCGCCAGGGTGCCGCCCGAGGTGTACTGCGGGTGGACGAAGGCGAAGCGATCCGCGGTCACGATGAAGTCGCTGCCGGTCTGCGGGTTGGCGGAGAGGGCGATACCGGCGACCACGGGGACGCCGTTGATGGTGCCCGCGTTGATCTTGACCGAGTAGTTGGCCTGCCACTGACCGTACATGCCGGAGTGCTGCCCGGCGACCACGTTGAACTCCTGCCGGATGGTGGCGAAGTCGCCGTCCTTGAACGCCTGGACCTGCGTGGCCGCGATGGCCTGTGCCTGCTCGGCGGTGATCTTGGTGGTGTTTAGCTGCTGCACCAGCGCGCCGGTCGGAGAGGTGACATCCAGGTCGGCCTTGCGCCAGCCGGTGCCATCCCAAATCTGCGTCAGGTACGCGCCGGTCTGCCCGGTCTTGACCCAAAAGGTCGGAACCTTGAAGCCGCCAGCGGGCGGGGAGGGCTGCGCGTCCGAGAAGATCGTCGGCGCGGTGCTGGTCTCCAGCGTGGATACCTGAGAAGCCAGGGCTTCGCGCGCGGACGCTTCGGTGTCGATGCGCTGCTCGAAGGCAGCCGAAACCGCCGACACTTGGCCGTCGATCTCATTGGCGATCCCCTGCGGCACGTTCGCGCCGTAGCTGGCCGCCATCTGCTGCCGGAATGCCGTGTTGGCACCCTCGGCGTCCGTCAGGGCTTCGGTGGTCTCGGCCAGGCCAGCGATGTTCTCGCCGTGGCGGACTACTGCCGTCTCAACGTCGGACACGCGGGCCTTGGTTGCGTCAACCTCGGCCATGACCGCGGTGCGGACTTGCGCCGCGCTGTCCTCGATCTCTGCGCCGAGGCGCTGCTCGGTGGCCGCGCGCGCCGCTTCGGTGGTGCTCTCCACCTCGTCGATGCGCTGGTTGAGCGCAGCGGAGATCGTCTTGCCGTTCTCGACCACCTGGCCTTGCAGCTCGGTGATCGCCTCGACGCGCGCAGAGTGCTCGTCGGCGATGGCGCGATTGACCTCCAGGAACCGTGCCTGGTTGCTCTGCTCGCCGTAGTCCACCCGCGCGAACAGGTCGATGATCTGCTGCGCGATGACCTTGTTGCCCTCGGTCAGCAGCCCGATCTCGTGGGTGGCTGTGCTGATCTTGTCGCCGTAGTCGCGCTGCACGTCGAAGAACTCGTGCGAGCGCATGATCTCCTCCAGGATCGCCTCGGCGTTCACGTCGATGAGGTCGATGCGGGTCAGCAGGTCTTGCAGTGCTGGCGAGCGGAGGAGCTGCTCGATGATTGCGTTGAGGTCCGGGTTGCCACCGGGGTTGCCGGGGCCGCCACCGGGGAGGCCGCTGCCGCCACCGAACTCGGCGAGTTCCTGGTGTGCGTACAGCAGTTGGCGGAACGACTTGGACAAGTCGCGCGCCGGGAGGTTCGCGCCTTCCTTGTAGTTGACCAGGAGGGCGTCAATCGGCGTGAATCGCCGGATGGTCACAGTGTAGGGTGCGTCGAGCACGCCATCCTGCGACGGAATCTCGATGGTGCTGGCGTCCACCCACGACACGGAGACAGCGCGGGCCGCGTCCGGTTCACCGACGAACGCCCGGATGTGCTCGCGGGCGATGTACGGGAACGGCACGGTGAACCGCGTAGGGCCTCCCTCGTAGGTGTAGAGCACGAAGGAAAGGCCGCGCGATAGTTCGATCATGCGTCCTCAAAAAGGTGGAGGCCCCGAAGGGCCTCCTGGTTACGGTCGATCAGTCCCGTCCTTGCGGTCGGGGAACTGCTGTAGGGCTTGATCCGCGATGTTGCGGACGCCCGTCATGTTGTTGAACCACCAAATCTTCCAGAAGTCGCGCATCTGCTTCTCGGTGATCTCCTCATCGTCGCGGATGGCCGAACCGATCATCCGCGTGCTGCCGTAGACCTTGTTGAACAGGTCGATGGACGGGATGCCCATCACGCCGTTCTCCAGGCCGGTCGAGCGGTTGTTGGCGAACACCGGGTCGTTGCCCAGGGCGTCCGCCCACACTGCGTCGGTGACGGCGGGGATGACGTTCGACCAGCTCGATTGCGCGACAGCGTTCTTGTAGAAGTTCGCCTGCGTCAGCTGCTTCTTCCGCTGCTCGGGATTGCCAGCGGTGTTGATGTACGTGCGAGCCGCCCAGCCCATCCCTGCTGCCGAGGTGGACAGGACGACCATCGCGTAGGTGCGCCAGTCGTCGTAGTGGTGGACCGAGTTCAGGAAGTGGCGGGTGTAGCTGTTGACCATGAAGCTGCGGAACTGCGTGACGATGCGGCCGGTGGTGGAGTGCATCAGCTCGATGCTGTCCGAGGCGTCACCTTCGAGAACCTGGTGTCGCGTCACGCGGAACAGGAACGCAGCCATGCGCTCGCGCGTCTGGAACGGCAGCTTGTCCGGGTCGATCTGCTCGATCTGCCGCTTGCCTTTCAGGTAGCCGAACACGTCGGCCTGGGCCTTCTCGTCGAGACCCCAAGTGCGCAGGCGGGCCACTTCCGCGTCCGCCAGCTTCTTGGCGTTCGCCATGTCCAGCAGCCGCAGCAGCGTGGCACGACCGGCGATGCGTTGGAGCATCGTGTTGATCGGGGCCATGCCGGATGCGACCGAGGTGATGTGCGTCGCCATGTTCATCGCGTTGTCGATCTTCTCGCCGTGCTTGACGTTGAACGTCTGCGGCACGAGCGCGTCCTCGTCCAGGCGCAGGAACGGCGGGTTGCGCAGCCAGTCGGTGCCGGGTGCGAACAGCCGTTCCATCACGCGCGCCTCCTGCGAGGACAGCTTGCCGTCAGCGCCGCGCACCAGGAAGTCGCGGGCGGCACCCACGGAGTTCCAGAAGTTGCGGAGACCGGCATGCGCGATGGTCGGGCCAAGCTCGGCGAACAGCGAGAAGCCAACCTGGTTCATCACGCGGGCGAAGTTCCAGTTGCGCAGGAACCGCGCGTAGCGTGCGCCGCGGCTGGCGGGGTCGAGTTCGGTGCTGCGGCCGAAGGTGGACTTGAGGCCGATGTCGATCAGGCGCTCGATGTCCTTCACGTCGTCGCCGGACTTGCGGGCGTCGCTCTTGAGCTTCGATACGAAGCGGTCGAGCTGTGCGCGGTTCTTGATGCCAGCCTTCGACGACAGCGCCGACCAGCCCGTGATCTCGCGCATGTAGCGGGTCATCACCGAGTCCACGTCGTTGTCGAACAGGTCGGCCATCGAGACCTGCACGTCCTCGCCAGCCTCGTTGCGGATGGTGGTGGAGTAGGTCTCGTCGAGGTCGATGCGCTTCTTCGCGCGGTCGAGCTTGCCCGACTCGTAGGTCTTGCGTTCCAGCTTGGACAGCAGCTCTTGCGACCGCACGGGCGAGACGCCTGCCTCGGTCAGCATGTTGCCGATCTCCTCGACCGAATCGCTGTCCAGCGGGCGGACCAGCAGGTCCATCCCGTCGCCCTCGAAGTTCGCCTGAGCGCGCTTGAGGTAGGAGCGTGCAACCGCACCGAGCAGCTCGTCGTCGATCTCGTCGCCTTCGTCGGCGGCGGCCTCCCATGCGCGACGCATGGCGGGCTTGATGAGCTGGTCGATCACGTCGTCCTGGTGGAGCTGCATTTCGCCGAACAGGCGCTTGAAGCCCTTGCCGCTCCAGTAGCGCGGCAGGTAGTTGCCGTTCTGCGCCACGTTGGCGAAGCCGTCGAGGTTGCTGTCCTGCGCCAGCTTGAGCGCATCCCGCATCGCCTTGGCGACGCTTCCGGCAGCCTTGGCGGCTTCCGGTGACACGTCCGGCGCACCGCGCACGGCACGGCCGACCTCCTCGTTGAACTTGGCGCGCTCGGAGAAGTTCCACCAATGCGTGCCCGTCCGTTGCTTGTAGGCGTCCCACGCGGCGTTCACTCCGCTCCGCCATTCCGTCTCCATGACGGCCAGGTGGCGCTTGGCGAACTCGCTGGTGGACTCCTGGACCGCGACGGAGCGATCGGTGTAGCCGACGCCATCGCGGAACAGCAGACGGCCCGCCTCGCGCACCAGCGGCGACTTGGCGCTACCCATGCGGGCGGCAAGGTCGCGGCGGACGGTGGCGAAGTGGGGCGTGATGTGCGCGTTGACCAGCGCCTTGTCGGTGAACTCCTGCTCGAATGTGCTCTCGTTGCGCAGCGGGAGGACGCCTGGCGTGGGATCGTTGGCGGCGGTGCCTGCCACGCGGGCGGCGGACAGTGAGTCGTCACCGGCCAGCCGCTTCACCACGTCAGGCTTCACCTCGCCGTCGAACAGGGCACCCCGGCGAGCGCCGAGGGCACCACCGAACGCGAACGACAGGGCGGCGCTCTGCACGCCATCCGCGAGCGTCTGCTCGGGGTCGTAGGTGGAGGTTGCGGCCGACATCAGCGCGGAGGTGCCCGCAGCCTGTAGACCGGAGCGCACCGCGTTGGCGAGGCGTCCGGCCTTGGCTGCGTACCCCAGGCCGCCCGTGGCGAGATCGAGGCCGGTTGCCACCGGGTCGGTGAAGCCGAGGGCGATCTGTCCGCCCAGGCCAAACTGCGCCAGGTCGTCGTCCGCCATCTGATTCATGAAGGCCACGGATTCCAGATAGGAGAGGTGCTCGTCGGACGTGGCCCGGCCGAACAGCTCCCACTGCTCCGGGCGCAGGCCCATCGACTCCCAACGCTTGCGCGCGTCTGCGGGAATGCGATAGCCCTGCTGCGGCTCGTAGCCCAGCTCGGTGATGAAGCGGTCGATGAAGCCGATGCCGCCCTTTGCCTGGGCAGCGCCCCATCCGTCCCATACGGTCGTCTGATCCTTCCGGCGCTGCGCGGCCTCTCGCTGCTCCTTGCGCTCGCGCACGGCTTGCACGATGGGCTGCTGGGTTGCCGGCTTGACGATGTTCTCGTCTGCGCCGGGTAGGGATTCAAACATGCGGTCTTACTTCCTCGTCAGGTACTCCAGGAAGTCCTCGGGGACTGCCGGGGTGGTGGTGGTTTGCTTGGTGCCCGCGTTGGGGACCAGCGGCTTGGTGAGGTCGAACTTGGGCAGCTCGAAAGCGGGGGCCTCGGCGGCGCTGGCGTCGCGCTTGGCGATGGCCGCGGGGACTTCCGTGGTCGCCGACTGCGAGCGCAGGTCGCGGATGTTCCGGGACTGATCCGCCCAGGTGGTGCGCTGCTCGACCCGACGACGCGCCTGGGATTCCGCGAGGTCTCCCTTCCAGCGCTGGTGCTGTGCCGCGATGGCGCGCGGGTCGAAACCGATGGCGCGGCCGGTGTCCGGGTCAGGGATCAGCCAGTTGTCGGGGCCGACGATCTGCCACTGCCCCGGATTGCGGGGATTGGGCAGGGCCGACAGCTCATCCGGGTCGCGGCCGAGCTTGCGCGCGACCGTCTGGATCAGCTCGTCTACCGCTGGCTCGGCACCCTGCGGCATGCCGATGTTCGGCACGCGGCGGCCGTTGACGGTCGTGCGCTGGGCGTCGATCTGACCGACCGCCGCACGAATGGCGGCTTCGCCGGACACGCCGCCACGAGAGGCGATGCGCTCGGCTTCCTGGCGGATGCGGTGCAGCTCACGCGGGTCGCGCGGCTTGCCGTCGATCTCCAGGTAGTCCTTGATGCCGGACTTCCAGGTGTCGTTGATGACCGAGCGGGCCTCCTCGACTTCGCGCTTCGGTTGCGTCAGGACGCGAGCGGCCTCCTGGTGCGACTGACCGCTGCGCCGGGTGTCGTAGAGATACTGGTCCAGCATTGCGGCAGCCTCGCCGCCAGCGACCGTATCGGCGTACTTCGGCGAGACCTTGCGGAGCTGTTCGTACAGCGTCGCGGCGTTCTGGAAGTTCTCCTGGAACGCCGGGTCAGCGCGCTTGAGGATGCGTTCGAGCTGGGGGATGACGATGCCCTGCCGTGCCCACTTCTGGAGCACCTGGCCGCGTGCGGCCTGCGGGGTTTCCTCCCACTCCTTACCGGCCTGCTTTTTGAGGTCGGCGTCGCTGATCTCGTAGGGATTGCCCCCGGCTACCAGCTTGCGGATGCGCTCCTCTCGGGCGCGCTCCTTCGCTTCCTGCTCCCAGCGGCGAAGCGTCTGCTCCTGCTGGTTGTTCCAGTAGCGCTTGAAGGACTGGAGGTCGCCGCCGCTCAGGCCGAACTTGCTGGCCCAGGTGTCGATGGTCTTGTGGGTGAGTTGGCCGCGATCCGCGAGGCCCTGGAGCGTCCACTCGGCCTCGGCCATCGCCTGCTTGCGTGCCTCGTCCTCGCGGTGTGCGATTACGCGGGCACCAGCGGCAGCCGCCGCGCGCAGCTCGTCGCCGTGCTCGGTGTTCATCAAGCCGGGCTGGCCGTCGCCGCGGTCCTTCTCCAGGAACGCCAGGATCGACTGAGGATCGCGGTTGCCCGCAGCCAGCTCCTCCTTGGCGGCCTCGACGTAGAGTTCGTCCACGTCGCGCTTGTTGAGGTAGGCGTACTCCTCCTGGTCCAGCATCGCGTACAGGCCGTTCATGCCCTCGGAGGTGAGGAACGTGCCACCCTTGATGCCGTCGCGGATGATCGCGGTCAGCGACTCCTTCTGCCGGACCAGCATTTCCCGCATCGAGTCGGCCTGCCACTGCTGGCGGACCTGCTGCGCGGCGCGCATGGCGACCGGCATCAGGGCCTTGCGGACCTGCGGGTCTTGGAACTCGGGGTTCTGCGTCAGCGCCGCCATCCGCTCCTTGATGAGCGGCTCGATGTCGGTGCCGGGTTCGGCCTTGGCGATCTCTTTGGCCGCTTCGATCTGCCAGTCGCGGACGCGGATGATGCCGTCTGCCTTGAGGTAGCCGCGACGCCATGACTCCGACTGCTGGGCAACGAAGTCCTCGGCCTGCCGGGGCGTACCCTCGGCGTCCTCCTGCATACGTTGGGTCGCCGCGGCGCTGTACTGCTCGCGGCTGTTGGAGATCATCTGCGAGTTGACGGAATCCGAGACGCGCGTCAGCACCGCAGCGGCGGTGCGGGAGAGGGCACCGGCACCAGCGGAGGACGCTTGGTCAGCCTGCACCGCCAGAACGGGGCGCTCGGCGAGACGCTGCGGCACCTGCGCGCGGCGGATGATCTCTTGGGGTTTCGTGCGAGCCACGGGTTACTCGTCTCCGGGAATGGAATAGCGCTTGTAGGTTTGGATGTTGCTGTAGGCGTTCGCGCCTGACTGCATCACGCCGCCCAGCGCCTCGGCATTGCCGGTGCGGATACGTGCGCGTGCTTCGGAGCCGCTTTCGACGACTCCGTTCCTGCGGTTCTTCTCGATGAGGGCCACGTCACGGCCAGCCTGGGCCATGATGTCGTTCGCCAGCAGCTCGACCGAGTTGCCGGACACTGCCGCTTCTGCTGCGGAGGCGCGCATCGCGGATCGCAGTGCGCGGGCCTCCTCCATGCGCTGTTGGGTGCGCTCGGCGGCCTGGTCGTTGATCTGCTCCTGCTGACGCTCCGCGGCTTCCTCGATGGCCTTGTTGTTCTGATTCTGGCCGTACATGGTCGCCATCGCGCTGACTGCGGCGATACCGACCTGGACTGCTACGGGGTTGCACATGGGGTCTTGGTTACTCGGACGAAGGGTGTCTTGGCGAAGCCGTAGGCGGACTCGACGCCGCTCTCGCGGAAGCCAAGCCAGCCGAGCCATCGCCGCGTGGTGACGGCGTTGACATCGACGAAGTTGAAGATGGTGCCGAAGGTGGCCGCCCACTCGTCGCTGATCCGCCGAGCTTCTCGGAGGAACGTGCGGCGGAACGCGGGAGCCACCAGGGCGTCGGTGCCCAGCAGCCAAACCGAGGCGATACCCTCGGCGTGCTGGGTGAAGCCGAAGATGCACACGGGGGAACCGTCGCGCATCGCGGCGAAACTGCGGTCGCTCGCGGTCACTGCAAATGCGAGCGCCTGGAGCGGGGTGTGACCATGCGAAGCCGCCACCTCCAGGATGTCCTCCTGCCGCATGTTCTCGGCGACGTGGAGGATGTCGCTGGCGGTGGGGCTTCGATAGGTCAGGGTCATACTCGGCTGCGGGAGACGAACATGCCGCGCCACTGTGCTGACTGGAACCAGCACTGGAACGGCAGGCGGTTGACGAGGTGCATGCGGACGCTGTTGGCGTCGCCCAGCACGGGGAACCGGCGAGAGCCGGAGTGGAACGTCGGGGCGCTGGTGCGGAACACCGAGTCGTTGAGGACGCGCGCGGTGTACGCACCGGAGTGCGACGCCACGTAGGTCTCGACGCGGCCATTGCCCTGCTGCTCGACCTCCAGCTCGAAGTACGCGCCGTCCTTGTAGGCGACCTCGATGTCACGCACCTGCGTGCGGCCCACCAGCACGGCCTGGTTCTGCCCACCGCGAACGATGGGCTTGGTCAGGGTGAGGCGGTGCTCGTAGTCCATGCCGACGACCACGCGGCCCTCGGTGTGGTTACCGGGGAGCGCGAGGCGGGTGCGGGCGTTGTCCCAGCGCGCCTTGGTGATGTCCAGGTACGCGCCGGGGTCTTGCCAGTCGTCCGTCTTGAGGACGGTGACCGTCATACCATCGGGCACGATGTAGGGCAGGTCGATCCAGGTCTCGTTGCCGAACTGCTGATAGGTGGGCTGCACCACCAGCATGCGGTCGAGCAGGAAGTTGTAGTCGCCCGTGGCATCCGCGTCGTGCTGGTTGAGCACCATACGGAACTTGAGCAGCTCGCAGCCGCCTCCTGGCGCTTCCGCGACGGCGTACAGCACGTCGTTGATGGCGTGCATGTGGACGATGCGGCCGACGCCGGAGATTGACCAGCGCGTCCACGCGGACTGCTGCTTCTCGTCGCCGATCCAGCGGACGAAGTAGACGTAGAGCTGCGCGTCGGTCGGCTCGTCAGGAGCGAAGAACACGCAGTCGGCACCACTTGCGCTCGCCATCGCTCGCATGCGGCCCGGCATCAGCTTGGGCACATGCGCGGTCACGTCGGCGGCGTCGCCGGTCACCGACAGGTCGTCGATGAAGTATTCGCGCACGCTGGCGTATGCGCCGCTGTCCTCGGTGAAGTACAGCGACTCGCCCATCAGCTTCGGCCGGATGTACGGCGAGCTGCTGTAGCTGTTGACCGGATCGCTCTTGACGTTCTTGGCGGCCAGGTACGGCTCGGCGGTCAGGAGGAACTGGCCGCCCGCAGCGGCAAGGAACAGGGCCGACTGGAACGGAACTGCGTGGTAGAGCGTGGTGACGCCGTTCGACCCGCTGACGCTTACGTCGATGGGGTCGGCGTCGAGCACCTGGGTCACCGAAGTGCGCCAGAGGTTGAACGGATCGGAGACCTCGGACATCAGCACGTTCTCCCCGGCCAGGAAGCCCAGGCGGTCCCGGTGCTTGAACACCTCGCGGATGCGCTGGCCGTCAATGGACGGGAACGGGTTGCTTTGCTCGTCACCCGCGAGGCGCGCGGTCCACTCCGGTCCACCGAAGGAGAACCAAAAGCCGTCCGCATGCACCGGATCGGGGATGCGCTTGAGGATGTGCGGCATCGTCTTGGCATCGAAGCGGTGCTTGATGCCCGGCCGGGCGACCTCCAGGTAGACCGAGGAGGACTGCTTCTGGACGTAGTAGTCGTCGAACTGCGACTCGGACGAGCCGATGATGTTGTAGATCGCGCCGGTCGGCACAACGGCCGAGCCTTTGTCACCGGGCTTCGGCAGGTCGGACATCGTTTGCGCCGATCCGTACAGCGAGCCGGGCGAAAGCTCATCGCTCTGCTTCACGTCTACCAGCCGGTTGACGATGAAGGTGGTGTCGGAGAACGTCGCCAGCGCGAAGCACGACCACGCACGCTGTCCCTGGGTGTCCAGGTAGTTGAGCGCGTCGCCCGTGGCGTTGACGGTGTACTCCTTGCCGGTCTCGTGGTCGAACACGCGGATGCTGCGGTGGCCCACGGCGACGATGTAGCACTCGTTCTCATCGCGGACGATGGAGTGGAAGGCACAGTCGTGATCGAGGGTGACGCCAAGGCCAGCAACGAACTCGGCGGGCGGGCGCTTGCCAGCGCCCATTGCGGCATGCAGCCAGGCGTTGATCGCCTTGGTGAGCTGGTTCGGCGAGCGGACGGTATCGTCCTGCTGCGACTCGCCTCCCAGGAACGAGGGATAGTCCCCCGTGATTAGCGGCATCAGCGGTCCCAAATATCAGACACGTCCGTCGAGCCACTGAGGAAGTTGTGGCCGCGGGCGTAGGTGAAGTCGGCGTGCTCCTGCGCGAAGATGAGGTATGCCTCCTCCTCGTGCTTCTCGGTGAACACGTAGAGCTGGTCGCTACCCAGCACGCTCGTCTGGAACAGACGCGCAGCGCGCACGGCGATGTAGCGGCGGGCCGACTCGGGCAGCTCCTCGTAGGCGAGGAACCAGGTCACGAAGTCGGCGGTGGGTGCCGACGAGAACGTGTCGGCGAGGGTGAGCGGGTTGATGAGGCGCGTGCCTCGGATCACCAGCGGCTCGCTTCCGCGTGCGGGGACGAGCTTGAGGATCGACTGCGGTGGCAGCACCTTGCCTTCCGCGTTGAGCGTGAAGGTGAACGACTCGCTGGTGTTGAACCACCAGCCAGCGGTTTGGACCTCGCGGCTCACCGCGCGGAGGGTGTCGCGCGCCTGCGAGGCGTACAGGTTGCCGAGCGCTTCGAGGTCGCTGATCGGCGCTTCGCCGATAGCACCGAGCAGCACATTGACGGCTTCGAGTTCCGTGGTCGGAGTGAGTTCGAGGTTCATGGATTCGGGGCAAAAAAACGGGGGACACCCATGTGGATGTCCCCCGTAGATGGAGAGAGATTGAAGCGCCGCGGGATTTGCCCAACGGCGCTGTATTGCTTACGGGGCCTTCGACAGCTCGATGGCACCGCGCGGAGCCAGGATGCCGTGACCCAGCGCGTACTTCGCCAGCATCAGGGTGCCCTGCTTCTCGCCCTGGTACACGTCCTCCAGGGACAGGTCCAGCAGCTTGAGGGTGCCGACCGCCGAGCGGTGGAAGATCACGCCCACGGTGTCCGCGAAGTTGCCGCGGTACTTGGCCGGGATCGAGGCCAGGGACGACTCATCGACACGCGGCATCGCGTTGATCTTCACCAGCGGGATGCGGGCGACCGAGGAAATGATCGCCTGGCCGTAGGAGCCGTTCGATTCCGCGTTGATGTCGCGGTCGATCAAGTCCTTGTTCTCGGTCAGCAGATACCACTGAGCCGGGGCCAGTGCACCAGTGAACTCCTGCGGGTTGTCCGGCAGCAGCTTCTCGTCGAACAGCATGCGGGCGTTGCGGAACGCATCGGCCAGCACGGTCGGATCGGAGGCCATCGTGGCGGCCTTGATGATGGCACCACCCGGCTGGCCTTCGACCTTGCCTTCGGTGGTACGAGCGGCCAGGATCGCGCAGCGCAGCTCGTTCTGCATGCGCTTGAGCGCCAGCTCCGCACCCTGCTGACGGGTGTACTCGGAACGCACGTCGTAGTGGTTCATCGCCTCGTCGATGTTGGCGATGAAGGCGTGCGAGATCAGCATCGGATCGAGGGTGATGATGGTCTCGTTGTGCTCGACCACCAGGCCCTTGATCTCGGTGCCCGGCACATGGTACTCGGAGCCGATGGTGCCGACGTTCGGGAACGAGGCGGACTTGCCGCTCTCGATGTTGCGCACCGACACGCGGCCGTCCAGCTTGTAGTTCTCGACGAAGCTGGTGATGGTTTCAGCAGTGTAGTTCTGCTTGAACAGCGCCCAGGCGTCGCCGTTGGCCTGGGCTTGACCCAGGCGGGAGGGGATTGCGTCCGACATTTAGTCCTTTCTTGAGGTTGAGTGGATTACTTGAACAGCGGCGACACGGCCAGGCGGGCGGAGACTTCCGCGCGGTAAGCCGGATCACGGTGGTAGCGCACATCGCGCATCGCTTCGACGACCTGCGCCTGCGACTGGAACGGCTTGGGACCGGCATCGGCGTTCGCCGCGGTCTTGCCGTTCAGAAGGCGGCCGTTGCCGCCACGGAGGGCGACGAGGCCCTGGACTGCCAGCGCTGCGCGGCCGGCGTCGCCGGACTGCACCGCTTCGTTGAACGCCCGCTTCTGCTCGGCGCTCAGGTTGGTCTTGGCCCACTGGACCAGGCCGTCGTAACCGGCCTTGCCGCCTGCAGGCGAGTAGACGGCGTTCTCGTAGGTCTGCACGCGAGCGCGCAGGCCATCGACGTACACGTCCACCAGCTCCTTCGGATAGCCCGCTTCCTGGAGCTTCTTGTAGCTCTCCTCGGACAGCGAGCCGTTCGAGTTGAACTCGGTGGCGAAGTCGTCCAGGTTCAGGCCAGCCCGCGCCAAGGCGTCACGCGCATCATCCGCGGTGGCGTCGTCGATGGTCGCGGGGCCACCCTTGCCACCCTTGTCGTCGGCTGGCTTGCTCAGTTCTGCGTAGGCGGCTTCCAGCTCCTCCACGGTCTTGTACTTGCCGCCGAACAGGCGCTCGACATCGGTGCCACCCTGCGCGCCCGGTGCGGGCTGCTGGCTGTCCTGGGAGTTCTGCGGCGGCTGCTGACCTGGGGTCGGCTGGCCGTTGATGCCGTCAAGGCTGACGGTCACTTCGGACTTGCCCGGCTGCGACATTACTTGTCCTCGGGCTTGTAGTTGACGATGACCAGGCCGTTCGTCTTGCGGGTGATCTCGGCCTTGCCCTTACGCTCGACGCTCGGAGCCTTCGGGGCTTCCTTGGTCGGCTTGGCGGGCTTCTCGGTGGTTTCGTTCGACATTGCGTCCTTCTCGGGGTTACGGGGTTTGGGTCATCGCTGAGGCGATATTCGGAGCGGCACGGACCATCGCCTCCTGCGCCGAGGCGTCCTGCTGCTCGGCAGCAAGCTCGTCGTCGGAGCGGATCAGGCCCTTGGTGGAAATGTCGGAAGCGGCGGCCAATCGGGAGATCGCCTCGCCACTGTTGAGGCGGCGTGCCTTCTCCTCTGCGCCGACAAGCGCATCCACTGCCTGACCGAACTCGATCAGCTTGTTCAGGTCGTGGCCGCGGCCGAGGGCGGCGATGCCAACGGTGATGCGCGGCTTGATGAGTTCCTGCGGCAGCTCGGGCAGGCGACCCTGCTTCTGGAGCTTGTGAAGGCGGCGGCGGATCAGCGGCAGCAAGAGCTGCTCGCCCGACATCGCCATGAAGCCGCTGAGGGCGTCGTCGAGTTCCTGGGTGAGCACCCGGATTTCGTAGGCGGTCACACGCTCGCCGGGGCGCTGCACGGCGGACTTCACGCCGAAGATCAGCTCCAGCGAGTTTGCCAGCCCTTCGGCCTCCTGACGCACGAAGTTCAGGTCGTAGGCTTTCTGGAGCTGGAGCGTGGTCACGTCGCTGGCCTCGCCACGCAGCACCGCGCCGGACTCGGCCTCGGTGAGCTGGCGCTCGCGGATCGTCGAGGTCGGCTTGAGGAACATGATGATCTTCGCCAGCGCGGCGGCACCCTTACGGATCGCCTTGCGCAGCGCCTCCAGCGACTCGAACGCGCCCACGTAGTCGTAGACCAAGCCCTCGCCGTAGTCGTCCACGAGGGACGGCGGGGCGCACAGGGGAATCCACGGGCAGGCGTCGATGGGGTAGGTGCCCACGGTCTCGGGCACTTCGACGCCCTCGACCTCCTGGACCACTTCCCACTCCTTGCCATCTTCCGAGCGACGTACCCAGGTGTAGAGGTTCACGTCGTCGTTCTTGGTCTTTTCGTCGCGTTCCTGGGCGAGCTTCTGCATCACCGCCGCGCGGATCGAGTCCGGCAGCATGGCCGGGGCGATCTTGTCGAGCGTGATGATCTCCAGCACGTTGCCCAGGCCATCGCGGTCGGTCACGTAGGAGGTCAGCGGGTACAGCTTCGGCTTGCCCTCGTCGGGGTCGTAGAGCAGGAAGTTGCCGAGGACGATGGCGTGCTTGGCTGCCTCGCTGAGGACCGGGCGGACGCCGCTGGTCTCCAGGTCGTTGACGATGACCCGCTCCACGTCCACCAGCGCGGCCTCCAGCTCGGAGGTCTCCACGCCAGCCTGCTCGGCGATGTTCTCGGCGACGGCCTGGTCAGGCGCGAGCTTGAATACCGAGGCGTTCGGCGGGAGCCAGGCCAGCACGATCTTCGAGGCCAGGGCGTTGACGCACTTCGGGCCGGTGTCGATGTAGGCGGAACCGGGGGTGCGCGATTTCGCGCCCTCGTCCACCCACAGGCGGGGCAGGGTGACCTTGGCGCAGCGCTTGGCGCGCGTCTCGGCTTCTTTGCGGTTGGACTTGAGATCGCCGTAGCGCTTCGCGGCCGTCTGCTTCTCGGCCGAGGTCTGCTTGGCGTCAGCCATTCGGAATGGTCAGTCCTTGGTACTGCGTAGCGTTGTTCAGGTCCAGGCGGACCTTGGACTTACGCCGCTGATCGGCCGCGTGGCCGGTCGGCTGGGTGTCCTGGCGGGTCAGCAGGATCGGGTCTTTCTCCTGCTGGTCCGGCATGTTGGGCTTGCTGCACATGGTTAGCGGGCGCGGTGATCCATCTGCTCGACCTTCCGCAGCGCCTTGAGCCGAAGGATCAGGCGACGCTCGCCCTGCCGGAGCAGGAACTCCTCCTTCGGCTGGGCGGGGTCGTAGATCACTTCGGGGTGCAGTTCGTCCAGGAGGTCGATCAGGTCGTAGGAGTGCAGAGGGATTTGCATAGAACTCCTGGGTTATGAATAGGTGGGGAAACTGTCGTTTCCCCCGATGATGACCACTAAACCCTTAGAGTCGGGCCAGCGATTCCGCGACCATCCGCAGGCGGTGGATCGGGCGGTTGTTGTCGATCACGGTGTCGATCAGGTCGCCGTGGACGCCTGCCTCGGAGGCATGCGCCGAGACCGGGGCCGCGCTGTCGCGGAGCACCTGGACCACCTGGCCGCCCCACTCACGGATGAACTGCGCCTCGTTGTCGAAGCGAACGTCCGACACCACGACGCCAGCAGCGCCGTCGCGGCGGGCCTGACGGATCTTCTGCGCGACCACCTTGACCCACAGGTCGCGGTCGATCATTTCGCGGCCCCACTCGGTGCCCACGGTCTGCATCAGGCGGCGCGGGGTCTGCCCGTTGAGCCAGTCGAGCGGCTCCTCCTTGAGCGGGCCGTCCTCCATCGCGGACACCGGCAGGCCGGTGATGTCCGCCACGAAGGCGCGGATCGGGGCCGCGAAGGACAGCTTCACGAAGCCGTGGTCGCTGACCAGGAACTCGGCCAGGGTGTCTTTGCCGCTACGGGCGCGGCCGGTGATTCCGATGATCTTCATGGGGACTCCAGAAAAGGAAAGGCCCGCACGAGGCGGGCCGAAGCGCGATGTTGCTGAGGTTGGATAAGTTTGTTCATCTTTCGCACATTGCCGATTACCTGACGTGCGTCCGTTCGGACATAATCGCCACGGCACCGGAATGCCGGGGTCACAACCAACAAGGAGAAAAGCAAATGGCTGACGAAAAGCGTCGCGTCGAGATCAAGTACCTACACAAGACCGAGCAGGGGACATTCGTCGAGTGGGGCCGCGACGTCACCTACGACGATGGCAACAACGCAATTCCTGTAACCCGCGCTATCGTTGAGTTGGATAACGGTCAGGTGATCCTCGCCGAGCCGCCGCAGATTCGCTTCTTGGACCGGAAGTAACCGGGGGCGACCACAGCCTCACCGTTCGATTGGAGGGGCTGTAGTCGCCGTAGCGCAGGATGCGCGCGAGGCGCGCCTGCACCAGGGCGTCATGCTCTGTCAGCGGCTCGGTGCCGCCGCGGGGGATGCGGGTGGTGTAGGTGGTGACGACGGTGTTCCACAGCGCGCCGAGGTGCTCCTCGACGGACGCATCGCGGTACGCCTCGTGGATGGGCATGAGCAGCTCGTCCGCGCCCTTGTGGCCGATGCCGGGGAAGCCGGGGTAGTTGTCCACCTGGTCGCCCGTGAGCACCTGCTTCATCCAGAACAGGTCAGCGTCGTGAGCCGAGATCGGCCGGACGCCCACGTCGGGACGGTTGGGGTTGTAGAGACGGATGCCGGGGATCGTCTGCATGTCCTTGTCGATGGACACGACGATGCGGCTGCCTGGCGCGCGCTTCGGATTCGGGTGCGAGGCCAGTAGGCCCAGCACGTCGTCACCTTCCAGGTTCTCGATCTCCACGATCTTGTCGCCGAACTCGTCGTAGACGAACTCGTCGAGCACGTACCACAGGGCAGGCTTGTCCTTGCTGGCACGGTTGAGCTTGTAGGTGGGGTCGATGTCCTTGCGGAAGTTGTGCTTCTTGCAGGACAGGGCCAGCAGGTAATCACGCGCGCCGAACTTCTCGACGATCTCGTCGATGTAGTCCTCCAGCTTCGCCTTCGCGCGCTCGGGCTGGATCGCTTCGACCTTGTTGCCGTCGCCGTTCCAGTCGATGTTCGCGGTGTTCGAGAACGCGAGCTGGTAGCGCAGCACGTCGGCGTCGATCAGCAGCAGCGGGCCGCGCTTGTTCATGCGTCCACCCACTGCCATCCCAGGAACGCCAGCGCGAACCAGCGGTGCAGCCAGTTCGGACGCTCCCGGACCTGCACGAAGAAGTTACCGCCGATGACCCAGGAACCGGCCGCCTGCGGAGGTCGATAGGTGACGTAGGAAGTCACGGCCGCTCCTCCGGGTGGCGCTCGTACCACGCCTGTAGCTCGGCGGCGTAGCGCTTCATCCCGGCCTGGTACTCCGGGCCGTCACCGAGCGGGTACTCGTACTCGTCGCAGACGTAATCGCTGGTGGGGATGTACGAGAATCCGCCATTGCTGTTGGGGATCAGCATCAGGCCACTCTCGGTGTGCCCTTTCAGGCACGAGCCGTAATCGGCGCGTGGCGGCCAGGGCTTCATGTCGCACGCAGCGAGGCCAGCGCACAGCGCCAGGATCAGAAGTGCGCGCTTCATGCCATGCTCTCGTGGATGCCGACGACGCAGTTGCGGCCGACTTGGCGGATGACGTAGGTGTGGACCTTGGCGATCACGCGGTCGGGCGTGATGTCACCCTGCCGCCACATTTCCAGCTCGGGTGCCTCGGCGACGCGGAAGCAGCCGGAGCAATCACGGACGAGGTGCTTCTGCCCGTCAGCGGGACCGCCGACAAGGTGAAGGGTGTAGGGACGGGTCACTTTCGGTTCTCCTTGAGGACTTCCAGGGCGCTCGCCTTGTCGGCGTTGCAGCGCAGGAGGCCGTCCTCGGCGTTGCCGCCGAAGCGGTAGAGGTCGTAGGTGGTGGTGGTCGGGTCAGCCATCACGGCGTCGAGTGAGGAGTGCGTGCCCTCAATGACGGTCGGCTGGAGGAACTGCTCCGGCACGACTTTCGAGGTGTGCGCGGCGCAGCTCGTCAGGAATGCGGCGAGACAGGTAATCGCCAGTTTCCGGGTCAGCATTTGCTGCAATCTCCACAGAGCGGTTGGTGGTGGCGCGGGCGTTCCGCAGCGCTGCATCGAAGGCAGAGCGGCGCACGGCTTCGCGGTTGAGGGTCTCGACGGTCTGCTTGAGGTCGGCCAGTTCCTTTGCCGACTCCTCCAGCTCCGTCACGCGCTGGGCCATTGCGGTGTACTTCCAGGCTGCGAAGCCGCCAGCCGCGAGCGCGGCAACGACCAGCAGCGCCGCGAGGGCGCGCAGGATGTTGGTTGGGTTCATCGGTTCTCTTGGACGTAACAGGCGACTCGCAGAAGCTCCGAGGGAGTCGCGTCGGACTTGATCTGATTCGCGCGTGCGGAGATCACGCGCACGTTGCCCCGGACGTAGCCGAGGTCAGGTTCGATGCGGTCGAGCGTGGGTGAGTTGGGGCCTTGGGCCTTGCGCCCGACAGCGCGGTACAGCGGGATGCCCAGCGCCGGGCAGAAGTCGGGGACCACGATGTCGTCCGACGTGAGGTCGAACGGCAGTCCCTTCCTTGCTGCCCGGCGTTTCGCTTGGCGCACCAGGGCGAGTGCAATGTCCCGCTTGCCGCGGGTCAGTGCGTCTCGGCCCAATTCCTTCCGATCTTGAACTCGCCATCCAGCGGACAGCGGAAGCCGAAGTGATCGCCAGCCTTGCGGATGGCAGCCTGGGCGGTCTTGCCCACGAACTCGGCCTTGTCCTCGTCCACTTCGATCTGCCACTCGTCATGGACGTTGGCGAGGAACTCGTAGTGGACGCCCGGCACCAACCCTGCGGCTTGCAGGTCGGCGTCGAGGATCACCAGGGCTTTCTTCATCACCAGCGCACCGGCCGACTGGAGCAGGGTATTGAGCGCGGCGTGGTCGCTGCGGATGTGCAGCTTCCGGCCGTCGAGACCGATCAGGTATCCCTTCTCGGCCGCCCGCTTCTTGACCCCACGTACCAGCTTCTCCAGCGCAGGCAGCCCGGCCAGGAACTTGGAGCGGAGCTTCGCCCCGGCCTGGCGTCCCTTGCCCACGATGGAGCCGAGCTTCGCGTCGCCCGCCCCATAGAGGAAGGCGTAGATGAAGGTCTTGGCGTTGTCGCGGGTGGGCAGTCCTGCCGCCGATTGGTTGACGGAGTGGATGTCGCCTTCGAGGATGACCTTGGCGTACTCGCCGCCGTCGTGCTTTGCCATGAAGTGCGCCAGGCAGCGCAGCTCCAATCCCGAGGCGTCCGCGCCGACCTGGAGCTTCCCTGTTGGGACGCAGAACAACGAGCGGCACTCGAATCCGTAGCCGCCTTCCTGGCCCTTGAGGATTCCCTTCTCCTTCGAGTGCTGGACCTTCGGCACCTGAGCGATGTTCGGCTTCGAGTGCGTCATGCGGCCGGTCACCGCTGCGTTCTGATTCACGCTGCCGTGGATGCGGCCGTCCTTCTTGATGGCCTTGAGCCACGCCTCGTCGCCTTCGGCGAGCTGGCCGAGGCGCTTGTTGACGATGAAGTGCTCCAGCAGGAGCGGGATGATCGGGAACTTGAGCGCGCCCAGGACTTCTTCGTCGATCTTCGGCTGGCCCTTCTCGGTGAACTCCTGGGGCTGCCAGCCGTACATTGCAGTCAAGCGGTCAGCGATGTGCTGGCGGCTTGCCGGGTTGAACACCACGTCCTTGTAGGTCGTGACCTCCACGCCCTTGACGTAACCGCGGCGCTTGTCGTCGCGCTTCGGTACGAACTTGCGCTTCACCACCTTCCACGGCGGAATGACCTTGCGCAGCTCGGCCTCCAGCGCAGTGCGCCGGGACACGAGGATGCACTCCAGCTCACGCGCCTTCTCCTGATCGAACAGGTAGCCGTAGCGCTGCTGACGCGAGAGGATCGGCGCGACGGCCTGCTCCAGCTCGATGGCCTCGGTAGGGAGGCCCTTGCTCACCAGCAACGCGAACAGCGCTTGCGTGACCGCAACGTCCTGGTCGCAGTAGTCGTCCATTTCCTGAGACCACTGTGCCCAGGGGTCGAGGCCGCGTGCGGCCATCTGCGCCGCGTAGTCGCCTTTCCAGCGACCGAGGCGGTAGCCCCACGCTTCGAGGGCGTGGCGGCCGATCAGCTTGCCCGGCAACACCGGGTTCGCTCCCTGCTTCTTGCGGGCCTTGAAGTCGCGGTCCTTGAGGTCCGGGTAGACCAGCGTGGACATCAGCAACGTGTCGAAGTACGCCTGGACCTTGAAGTCCGGGAACACCTTGGCGATAGCCGGAATGTCGAATCCGGCGATGTTGTGGCCGACAACGCGCTTGGCCTTCTTGAGCCTCTCGACGGCCTGACGGACTGTCATTTCGCCCGTGCCGTGATCGTTGGCGGACAGGATGGGACCGCGCGGTGCGCCTGTCTCATCTACCTCTTGGAGGGAAATGCAGTGGATCGTGTCAAGTTCGTCGAGGAGGCCATTGGTCTCGCAGTCGAATACGAGGATCAACGGCGGTCCTCCTTACGGGTAGCCGTGGTTGGTTACGGGGATTGCGCGGACGCGGCGGCGGGCGCGGAGGATGTACTCCGGCTCGGGAGCCTTCGGCGGCGTGTGGACGCCCTGCGGCGCGTGGCCGGGGAAGTCGTCGTCCTCGAACAGTTCGTCCTGCTCGGGCTGGTCGGGGTGCAGCGTGTAGCCGTAGTCCTCGACGTAGTGCGTAATGCGGCGGATGGTGCGCTCGGTGCCGTTGTTGTTCAGCACGAAAAGCAGCTTCTCCGATGCGTCGGCAACCGCGCCTTCGAGGGATACGACCACCACCTCGTCGGTGCTGGGTTCGTAGATTGCGACATGGGCGCAGCACCGCAGATCGAAGCGGGCGCAGTGCTCATGCGGCGTGCCGAACTCGAAGCCGATCAGGCTCACGAGGTGACCCTCGGGCGAGCGGAAGTTGCGGATACCGTTCGGAGCGGCTTCGCTGGTCCAGTCGCTACGGCCGCTCAGGTACGCGGCCACGTAGGTGTAGCTCGCAAGTGACACGAAGAAGCAGTCGATGTCCTTGATTTCGGTCCCGTCGTAGAACGCGCGCAGGCTTCCGCCACCCAGGATGACCAGGTGGCGGACTTCGGCCGGCAACACGTCGAACAGGGACCGAGCGTGTTGCTCGGCAGTCATGGTTGGTCCCTTAGCGGATCAGGTTGGTGAAGCGCTCGGCGACACGCAGTGCGCGCTCGGCTTCTTCCTCGTGCTCGTCGGCCTGCGAGTGCAGGACATCGGCCTTGTCGCGCAGCGTCGAGGCGGTGGCGATGCGGTCGGCGCTGATCTTGAACAGCTTGTCCACCTGGCCCTCCAGCACCTTCACCACGTCGGTCACGGTGTCCTTGCGGAACGGAGCGGTCAGCAGGTCGATTGCGATGGCGACGATCTCTTTCATTGGGGTAGTTCCTCGGCTTTGATGTGGATGACCACGCGCCGCCCAGGCTTGCCGTACATGACACGGCAGGCTTGGTCGGAGCGCGGGAGTTGGTAGGGGAGAACGAGGCTCTCAGCGAAGGAGAGCGGCGCATCAGCTGGGATGAAGCCGACGACCGAGCGGCCGTCAGTAGTCGGAGGTGGATACATCGGATGACTCGTCGGCGAAGTCGCCGTATTCGCCCGGAGCATCTGCATTGAGCAGACGGCCGGACGCGTGGTCGTAGCTGTAGTAGAGAACCTGGCCGTTCGACTGGCCGGTGAAGCGATCCTTGAGGACGCGGAAGGTCGTGCAGTTGCGCTCGGCCTCGTTCTCGGCCTGCGTGTTGCGCTCCAGGCCGAACGCGAAGTGCGTCCAGAAGCCAATCGCGCGGCTGCCCTTGAAGTGACGGAGCATCACGCGCCCGCCTTCCTCGTGGGGCTTGCCCTCCGGCGTGGCGAGGTGCGAGACCAGGTAGATGCAGATGAGGTGGCGCTGCGCGAACTGCGCGATCTTCGCCATCGTGTCCTCCAGCATCTTCCGCTCGTCCTCGGCACCGGCCGCGAACGACGTGAGGTTGTCGAGGACGATGTGCTTGACGCCCTCGGCGACAACCATGTGGGCCATCTTGGCTTCGATCACGTCCCACTCGGACGAGCCGAAGTGGTCGTAGATGAACACCTGGCCCTTGTCGAGAATCTCGAACGCGGCTTCCAGTTCCTCCTGCGTCCAGCTCCCATCGGGAACGTGGAAGCGGCGGCCTGCAACCTTGCCTGCCATGCGCTTCGCCGTCTCGACCGGCTGCTGCTCCAGGAAGAACAGGCCAACACGGTCGCCGGTTTCCTGCGCGATGAAGGCTGCTTCCTCCATCAGCCAGTCGGTCTTGCCGATGCCGGTGCCTGCGCCGAACGTGTAGACCTCGCCGTACCGCTTGCCGTAGGTCAGCGCGGTGAGGCGCGGGTCGTGCCAGGGCATGCCCATCGAGACCGGCTTGAGTGCCTTCTCCTTGAGGGAGCCGAACGTCACCACGCCATCGGGGCGCTTGGTCTGCGCTTCGTAGATGGCGCGAGTGATCGCCTCGGCGTCGCCACGCTGGAGCAGCTCGTTCGGGTCTTTCGCTGGGAGCTGTGCGATCTTGGCCTTACCGGGAGTCAGCAGCAGCGCCACTTCCTGCGCGGCGGCCTGGCCCGGTTCGTCCATATCGAACATGAGCACAACCTCGTCGAAGCCGTTGACCCACTCCAGCTCGCGCTTGATGGACTTGGCTGCGCCTTGCGCCCCGTTCGGGACGGACACCACCGGCCAGCGGAGGCCGAGTGCCTGCGCCACGGAGAGCGCGTCGATCTCGCCTTCGGTGATGACGAGGCGTCGCCCCGGTTCGTAGAGGTGCTGGCCGAACAGCCCGCACGCCTTCGAGTCGCCGATGAACGAGAACTTCTTGTCGGGGTAGCGGAGCTTCTGCGCGACGATGCCGCCATCGCGCTTGTAGTTGGCGATCTGCACGGTCTTGCCGTGCTTGTCCTTGCCGATCCAGTAGCCGTACTTACGGCATGCTTCCTCAGTGATACCGCGCTTCGCCAGGGCTTGCGGTTCACCCTTCGCAAAGTCGCTCATGGTTTTCCTGCTGGTGGGTTGAGAGACCTCCTCGCCTTCGGCTGGCTCGTAGTGACCGCAGCCGAAGCAGTAGCCGTGCCCGTCGCTGTAGCGCGCAAGATTGTCCTTGCTGCCGCAGTTCGGGCACGGCTCTTTGTGGAGGTATTCGGAGTCAGCGCTTTGCACGCTCCACGGACCACATGCGCTTGCGGTAGGAAATGCCGAGGCGACGATTCAGCGCACCCTTGACGGTGCGGCCCAGGCCGCGGAAGGGCTTGTCGGCGCGCGCCCATGCGCGCTCGAAGGCCAGGCGCATCGCGGACGGAATGACGGTGGTGGCGGTGTTGGTCATGCGTTCTTCTCCAGCAGGAACTTGGTGAATGCGGCGACTTCTTCGGTCGCATCGTTGGCGTCGAGGCCCAGCTCGTCGGTGCAGTAGTTGCGATACAGCTGGAGCAGCGCATCGACGCGGTACTGCTTCGGAGCGCGGCGGGCTTCCAGGAGCGGAGCCTTGCTGCGGCGCTGACGGCGCGACAGGCGATAGCGCGTGTACCGCTGCCCCGAGGCGTCCTCGCAGGTCTGCGTTTCGATCTCGAAGCCAGCAGCGCGCAGCTCATCGACGCGCGAGGCGAGGCGGCGGATGCGGTAGACGCCTTCGGCCTGCCACGAGGTCAGGTGCGAGTGGCGACGCAGGTGATCCAGGACGACCTGGGTTTGCGGGGGCAGCGGTTTCACGTTGGGTTCTCCTATCGAGGGAAGTCAGGTGCCCACACGACGGGCTTGCCGTAGGCGGCGAGCAGGCGTCGCAGCGCGGCGTGTTGGGCTTCGGTGAAGTTGTCCTCGGGCTGCATGGCGTCGTTGACGCCGCCCAGGAGGCAGACTTGGTATGCGGATTGGTTGTGCTTACCGGCGAGAGCGCCGGGCTGATTCAGCGGGCGACCGTCGTAGATCGAGCCGTCACGTTCGATGACGAAGTGGACGGCGATCTTCGAGTAGCCCTGCGAGCGGTGCAGGCGTGCGAGTTCTTCGCCGGTCGTGACCTGCTCGGGGCGGGTCATGCTGGCGAGGACGAACAGCGCCTCTACCGATTCCAGAGGTTTGAGGCGCACTTAGAGCTTGTAGAGGTGGACTTCGGTGCGTGGTTCTTCGTCCGGCTGCGCCCAGCGCTTACCGGAGAGCAGCCACATGACTTGCTTGTCGTCGGCCCAATAGCCGGTGGCTTTGGTCACAACGTCCATCGGCCCCTTGGCGAGGTTGTCCACGTCGCCCTTGGGAAACGCGGCCTTCGAGGTCTTGGCGCGTTTGCATACCGCGATGATGACCACTAAAACCGGATCGGTCGGCGACAGGTCCAGGTCACCGGCTGGCAGATGCTTTTCTGCGGCTTCCTTCCAGGTCTTGTAGGTCTTGCCGTAGTAGACGCCCCAGCGCGAAACCTTCGGGCGCGAGGCGGGCACCGGGTCAAACGGGAACGTGAGGGAGGCCAAATGCTTGGCCCCCCTCGCGGTGTCCACGATGACCGACAGCGGATCAGTAGTCGCCGTCATCGCCCTCGTCGTCGGAGTCGCTGTCGTCGTCCGAGTCGTCATCGCTGTCGCTGAACGGCGCGCTGTCGGCGGCCTCGTAGCCGTCCTCCTCACCGAAGCCGTAGTCCTTGGCGTTGCGCTGGCCGAACTCGACCAGCTCGATCACCTGGACGGCGACCATGTAGCAGGTCAGGTAGAACTTCTTGGCCGATTCGACGAACGAGCCGCCGATCTCGTAGGAGACCTTGAGTTCGCTGCCGCCGCCGATCTGCGGCGGGTTGTCGATCTTCTTGCCGCGGGCGTCGAAGATGTCCGGGCGCATGGTGAACTTCTTGCCGGTGCGCTTGCTGACGCCGCTGGCCTTCATCTTGAACTTCACCAGCACGCGGCCGGTGTCATCGCCGTTCTCGTCGGTTTCTTCGGTGAACACCGGGGCCACTTCGGCACCCTTCTTCTTCTTCGGGTTCTCGCTCAGGAACTCCTGGAACAGCTCGTCGCGCCGGGTTTCCAGCTTCTTCGCCAGCGCCTTGAAGTCCTTGTCGTTCGGGTCGAACGCCAGGCTCACGGTGTATTCGCCTTCCGGCTTGAACTTGGTGTCCGGTTCGTTCAGGCGCGGCCACACGGCGGTGCCCTTGGGGGAGACGAATCGTTCGCGCTTCTTGGTTGCCATCAGTTGTCGGTCTCGTAGTTGGTCGGGAGATAGATGCCCGCGCGCCACAGGTCAGCGGCGGCGGTCAGCGGGGTGTCGGCGGAAATGCCGAAGGCTTCGTTGATGTCGAAGCCGATGAGCGCCTCGTCGATGAAGGCGTCGGTGATCGGGTCACGCATCACGGGTAGTGCGGTTTCAGCTCGCGCTCCGCGTAGCGGCGCACGGCGTTGAGGGTGTTGACCTGCCGGTAGCGGCAGTCCTGCTCCATGCGCGAGACGACCCGCAGCACTTCCATCGGATCGAGGCCGAGCACTTCGCAGAAGTTCTTGAAGGCGCACGCCAAACCGATCACCTGATCGGCCGGGTGGCCGAGGGACTGCACGCTGTCGATCACGACGAAAGCGCCGCGTGCGGCGCTCTCGGCAGAACGTGAGTGCAGTCCGTCGATGACGCGATCACGCACCTGCGTGCAGCTCCGTCATGCGGTGCTTGAACTCCTCGACCGTGCCGTGTTCGGCCGGGTTGTAGACGCCGAGGACCACACCGAAGTGGTCCTGGGCAACGTAGGTGTTCAGTGCGTGCTGGTAGTTGATGCTCATGTTGATGTTCTCGCTTGGGGTATCAATTGCCAAAGGGGGATGGACTAGGCAAAGAAATAGCGCGACTCCAGCACCAGGCTGAGGTCCAGGTCGCCATGCGGCGGGAGGGGTGGGAGTTTCTCTGCCGCTTCTGGCGGGAGCTGCTCGACGAGTTGCTGTCGGAAGTCGGCCAGTACGTCGCCGCTGTATTGATCGACGAACGCCTGCCGGAGTGCGGCGGCGAGGATTGCTGCCTGGCCCGCGTGCGTACCGTAGGAGTCGTGGATCATGGCGAACGACTCGATGCCGTTCTCTGCCGCGAGGCAGGTGGTCAGCATCATGTGGCTGGCGTCGCAGGAGTGGACGAAGTTCGGGCTGATCCCGAGGGTCTGCCTGCGACGGTCGAGCTTAGTACCGCCGATGTTGACCACTAAATTCACCTCGCGGCCTCCGACGTGCGGCCGGATGCGGACGCCTTCCTCCTCGCGGTACTCCTGGAGGACCGGGAAGCCAGCGGGGGTCGTCCAGCTCACCGGCAGGTCGGCCGACGAGGCGACCTTGGAGGCGTCACGCAGCCAGTCCATCGCCGCGCGGGCTGCGATCACGACCTCGCCGATGCACTCCCACAGCAGGGTCGCCAGGTACTCGGCGGTCTCCCAATCGTCCTCCATGCCCAGCTTCTTGAACTTGGAGAGCACCTGGGCGCGCATGCCCGACTTCGTGACGCCGTAGGGCAGCGTCATCACCGGCTGCTTCACGATGTCGCGGGTCAGCTGGCCGTCCAGCTTGATCGCCAGCGGGTCGCCGCTCTCGGCACGGGCGCGCAGCTTCTCCTGGGCCACGTCCTTCACGCGCGAATAGATGTCGGCGGGCTTCGGCTGCGGGATCAGGTTGGTGGCTGCGCCGCCCACGGAGTCGCGGAGCATGGCCGAGAAGTTCTGGAGGCCGTTGCAGGAGCCGTCGAGCGCGATGGGCAGATGGGAGACGTGATCGCGGCCGTTGAGGCTGTAGCCGAGCCACTCGAAGCACGCGGCCAGCGCGCAGAACGGGCTGTCGGCGTCCATCCAGAAGCGTTGGCCGTCCAGCGGATCGAGGGCGCTGTCGAGAATCTGCTCCTCGTGCTCGCGCACCCAGGCCACGCGCTCCTCGAACGACACCTTGTCCACGCCGAAGCAGTTGGCGACGTGGATGGCGAGCCAGTAGGCACCGTCCTCGCCGAGCGGCACGCCTTGGGCGAACGTCAGCAGGCCCTTGGCCGCATCATCACCCTGCGGGGTCAGCGTCGGGGGCAGGGGGTAGCACCGGCCGCGGAAGTCGAGGTTGTGCGGGAAGTAGATCGCGGGGTACTCGGCGAACTTCTCCGCCAGGGCGATCTTCTGCGCGGCGGCGAGGCGGGTGGACACGCTGCGTGCGTTGGCCTCGTAGACCTTGGCGCGGTCGCGCTTCCATTCCTTGAACTCGTCGGCGTGGTGCTCCTTGAAGTAGTCCGGGTCGGTCTCCAGCAGGGCAGGGCGGCTCGGCAGGTCCATCAGCTCGCGCTCCGGCAGCCCGGCGACACCGCCGCCTGCGTTCCACAGCTCGCGCATTACCTCCAGGACGGGCACGTTCACCTTCCAGGCGGTTGCCTGGATGGCGTTGAGGGCCTGGTAAACGTTGGGCATATCGACCAGCGCCAGCTCGCGCTTGTAGGCGCGGTTGCGGGTACGCACGAGGTCAGCCCGGCCGCCGATGTCGGTCAGGTAGCCGCCGTCGCGGGGCGTGGTCCACGGACGGGGCGGGACGACCATCGGCATCAGCACCGGCTGGTACAGGGCGGCGCTGTCGTGGGCCTTGGTCAGCCAGTCGAGCACCTTCTGATTCCCGGCGATGAGCAGGTGGCGCTTGCCTCGCTCGGCCACGGTGACCAGCTCGACCAGCCCGGTTGCCTCGACGAACAGCTCGATGAGCTTCATGCCCACCAGCAGCGCGTCCTTGTCGGACAGGTAGAGGCGCTTGTCGTCCTCGGGGGCGAACTCGGCGTCGGCGATGACGTGCCGCATGACGGCGGTGGAGTGCCTGGCCGAGGTGGACTTCTTGAGCTGCTCCTGGACCACCCGGTACAGGCCGGGGTGCTTCTCGCGGAGCAGGGAGAAGTTGATCTCGTTGGCTACCTCGTGGCCCAGGGTGATCGCCACGGACACCGCCTTGCGGTGATCGGCGACCAGCGCGTTGACGCAGGTGAAGCTGGTCAGATAGGCGAGGGCGTGGGGGTTCAGGTGGCGGATGAACTTGAGGGCGGCGTGGCGCTTGCCCGGCTTGCCGGTGTCGGCTTCGGCCACGAACGCCATGATCGCGGCGGCGGTGGCGTCGATGCTCTCCATGACCAGCTTGCGGCCGGGGCCGGTCTCGGCCTCCTGGCGCTGCTCCCTGATCTTCTCGTAGCGGGCAATGCCCAGGCTGGTGCTTTCCTTCTCCAGTTCGAGCTGGGCGGCGTGCAGGTCGTTCTCTTGCCAAGTCGTCATCGTTTGCCCTCGGGGGATGCAAAAGTCAAAACGGGAGGACCGCACCGGGGGCTGCCCGGTACGGTCCTGAGTGGTTCGGTTGTTGGTCCTGGGTGGACCTATGTGGAACTGTAGTAGTCCTCGGTGGTGAACAGCAATGAGTAGTTCTGAATGGTTGTCCTAGGAGGAGGTCCGCCGAAGATGACCACTTTATTCGGCGTCACCTGGTGTCACCTGTCGTGGCACCCGGCGTCACCTATATGTCACCCGAAGCGTCACCTGATAGACTGGAAAGCTGTAAGTAGTTGAGTGGTCAGGACTAATCGGCAGGGGCTTCGGGATTTAGGTTCCAGTGCCGCAAGGCGTGGGGGTTCGAGTCCCCCCTTTCGCACCAGTGCCGGCCTGTCCCCGCCCTGATCGGGCCCTGCGCGGCCGCTTGACCGCCGCGCGCTGGCAGTGCACGCCGAATTGGGCGAAACTAAAGGGCTGCGGCAATGCAGGCGCGTCCCAGACGCCGTGTCCTTACAACCGATTCATCCATCATCGAGCCGGGGGCCAGGGCGCCACCGGTGGCAGGAGTCAACATGCAAGCTTCTATCGAATCCACCGGCAACCTGGAACGCCGCCTGAGCTTCTCGCTGCCGGAAGACCGTCTGCAGAGCCACATCAACGGCCGCCTGGGCGAAATCGCCCGTACCACCCGCATCAAGGGTTTCCGTCCGGGCAAGGTGCCGGCCAAGGTGATCGAGCAGCGTTTCGGCGCGCAGGTCCGTGGCGAGGCGCTGGACGGCCTGCTGCGCGAAACCTTCGACGCGGCCGTGCGTGAGCACGACCTGCGCATCGTCGGCAGCCCGCGCATCGACAAGGGCGAGGAAGGCGAATTTTCCTTCGTGGCCACCGTGGAAGTGGTGCCGGACTTCGGCGACCTGGACGTCAGCAAGCTGACCGTGGTCCGCCACTCGGCCGAGATCACCGATGCCGACATCGACCAGATGATCGAAAACCTGCAGAACCAGCGTCGTACCTGGGCCCCGGTCAGCCGTGGCGCGCAGGACGGCGACCTGGTCGCGGTGGAAACCTGGTCGCAGGCCGGCGAAGAGCGCCTGCCGGCCGAGGGCACCGAGAAGGGTTCGATCGTGCTCGGCCAGGGCATGATGTTCGACACCATCGAAAAGGGCCTGGTCGGCCTGGCCAAGGGTGAAGAAAAGACCCTGGACGTGGACTTCCCGGCTGACTGGCGCGTGCCGGTGCTGGCCGGCAAGACCGTGCAGGTCACCGTGAAGGTGGCTGAAGTGTCCGAGCCGGTCGTGCCGGCGGTGGACGAAGCCTTCATCAAGAGCTTCGGCGTGAAGGGCGGCGACGTCGAGCAGTTCCGCAGCGACATCCGCGCCAACCTGGAGCGCGAACTGAAGGGCGCGCTGATGAACCGCCTGCGCCGCGAAGTGGGCGAGCAGCTGATCGCTGCCTACGCCTCGGTGGAAATGCCGCCGCGCCTGGTCGAGAACGAAGCCCGCGCCATGCTGGCCCAACAGGTCGAGCAGGCCCGCCGCAACGGCCAGAACGTTGGCCAGGTGCCGGCCGATGCCCATGAAGGCTTCAAGGACGCCGCTGCCAAGCGCGTGCTGGTCGGCCTGGTGGTGGGCGAAGTGGCCCGCGGCAACGACCTGCGCCTGGACCCCAAGCGCCTGAACGAAACGATGCGCCTGATCGCCTCGACCTACGAAGAGCCGGAGCAGGTCATTGAGATGTACCGCAACGACCCCCAGCTCATGTCGGGTCTGCAGAACCGTGTGATGGAAGAGCAGGTGATCGACTGGATCGCCGAGCGCGCCCAGCACACCGAAGAAAAGCTGTCGTTCCAGGACGCGATCCGCCAGTAAGATCGGGCGGATCGTCCCAAACCCCGCGCCAGCCCTGGCGCGGGGGTGTTTCCCCCCAAGATAGGTACCTCACGAAATGGACAACCGGACCAAAGCCCTGAACATGGTGCCCATGGTGGTCGAGCAGACCAGCCGCGGCGAGCGTGCCTACGACATCTACTCGCGCCTGTTGAAGGAGCGCTTGATCTTCCTCGTGGGCCCGATCGACGATCACATGGCCAACGTGGTGGTGGCGCAGCTGCTGTTCCTGGAAGCGGAAAACCCGGAAAAGGACATCAGCATCTACATCAACTCGCCCGGTGGCGTGGTCACCGCCGGTATGGCGATCTACGACACCATGCAGTACATCAAGCCGGACGTCAGCACCATCTGCGTCGGCCAGGCCGCTTCGATGGGCGCGCTGCTGCTGGCCTCGGGCGCTGCCGGCAAGCGTTATGCGCTGCCGAACTCGCGCGTGATGATCCACCAGCCGCTGGGCGGCTTCCAGGGCCAGGCGACCGATATCGACATCCACGCCCGCGAGATCCTGACCCTGCGTTCGCGCCTGAACGAAGTGCTGGCCAAGCACACCGGCCAGTCGCTGGAAACGATCGCCCGCGACACCGAGCGCGACAACTTCAAGAGCGCGGTCGACTCGGTGGCCTACGGCCTGGTCGACCAGGTGCTGGAGCGTCGTCCGGAAGAGTCGATCCAGGCCGGCTGACCGGCCTTCACGGGGCCAGGGAGGCCTCGTTCCTGCAGGGTCGGACCGGGACTGGTGTCCCTCCGGCCCTGTGCTATTCTCGAATCGAACCCCCGTTCAGCGGGTGGGGTAACTGGGTAAGCGAAGCATGAGCGAAGACCGCCAAGGTCGTTCCACGGACACCGGCAAGATCCTCTACTGCTCTTTCTGCGGCAAGAGCCAGCATGAAGTGCGCAAGCTGATTGCGGGTCCGAGCGTGTTCATCTGCGATGAATGCGTAGAGCTGTGCAACGACATCATCCGCGAGGAACTTGAGGAAAAGGCGCAGTCGGCGCGCAGTTCGCTGCCCAAGCCGCGCGAGATCCTCGAGGTGCTTGATCAGTACGTGATCGGCCAGAACCGTGCCAAGCGCACCCTGGCCGTGGCCGTGTACAACCACTACAAGCGCATCGACAGCCGGCAGAAGAACGACGACGTCGAACTGGCGAAGTCGAACATCCTGCTGGTCGGCCCGACCGGTTCGGGCAAGACGCTGCTGGCCGAAACCCTGGCCCGCCTGCTCAACGTGCCGTTCACCATGGCCGACGCCACCACGCTGACCGAAGCCGGTTACGTGGGCGAGGACGTGGAAAACATCATCCAGAAGCTGCTGCAGAAGTGCGACTACGACGTCGAGAAGGCGCAGCAGGGCATCGTCTACATCGATGAAATCGACAAGATCTCGCGCAAGAGCGAGAACCCGTCGATCACCCGCGATGTGTCCGGCGAAGGCGTGCAGCAGGCCCTGCTGAAGCTGATCGAAGGCACCGTAGCCAGCGTGCCGCCGCAGGGTGGGCGCAAGCATCCGCAGCAGGAATTCCTGCAGGTGGACACCAAGAACATCCTGTTCATCTGCGGCGGCGCGTTCGCCGGCCTGGACAAGGTGATCCAGCAGCGCTCCAACGACGCCGGCGGCATCGGCTTCGGCGCCAAGGTGAAGAGCAGCGAGCGCAAGCAGGAAGTGGGCAAGGTGCTGGCTGAAGTCGAGCCGGAAGACCTGATCAAGTTCGGCCTCATTCCCGAGTTCGTCGGCCGCCTGCCGGTGGTGGCGACCCTGGAAGAGCTGGACGAGCCGGCCCTGATCAAGATCCTGACCGAGCCCAAGAACGCCATCACCAAGCAGTTCAAGAAGCTGTTCGAGATGGAGAACGTGGAGCTGGAGTTCCGCCCGGATGCCCTGTCGGCCATTGCCCGCAAGGCGCTGAAGCGCAAGACCGGTGCCCGTGGCCTGCGTACCATCGTCGAATCGGTCCTGCTGGACACCATGTACGACCTGCCGTCGCAGGAAAACGTCAGCAAGGTGGTGGTGGACGAATCGGTGATCGAACACAAGTCCGAGCCGTACCTGATCTACCAGACCCCGGCGGCCCCTGAACAGAAGGCCGCAGGCGCCGAGTGACGCTTTCAAGCTGCTGATTTGAAAGTAGTTTTCACGAACGCCTTGCATCTGAAAGCCGATGGCCCCATAACGGGGCCATCGGCTTTTTTTGTCTCCGGAAGATGCCCTCCCGGAGACGGTTTTCCCCTTCCCTGGAGCCCCCATGGCCCGTTCCCCAAGTGAGACCCTCGACCTGCCGGTCCTGCCGCTGCGCGACGTAGTGGTGTTCCCGCACATGGTCATTCCGCTGTTCGTCGGCCGTGACAAGTCCATGCACGCGCTCGAACAGGCAATGGAGGCAGACAAGCGCATCCTGCTGCTGGCGCAGAAGTCCGCCGAAACCGACGACCCGCACGCGGCCGACCTGTACCAGGTCGGTACCCTGGCGCAGGTGCTGCAGCTGCTGAAGCTGCCCGACGGCACCATCAAGGTGCTGGTCGAAGGCCTGTCGCGCGTCCAGGTCACCCACGTCGACGAGCGCGACGGCTCGCTGCACGGCCAGGCCGTGGAGATCGAGGCCGAAGACGCCCGCGAACCGCGCGAGATCGAGGCGATTGCCCGCTCGCTGATGTCGCTGTTCGAGCAGTACGTGAAGACCAACCGCAAGCTGCCGCCGGAACTGCTGCAGACCCTGGCCGGCATCGACGAGCCGGCACGTCTGGCTGACACCATCGCCGCGCACATCAGCGTGCGCCTGGCCGACAAGCAGCGCCTGCTGGAAACGCTGGCCGTGGGCGAGCGCCTGGAAATGCTGGTCGGCCTGGTCGACGGCGAGATCGACGTGCAGCAGATGGAAAAGCGCATCCGCGGCCGCGTGAAGTCGCAGATGGAAAAGAGCCAGCGCGAGTACTACCTCAACGAACAGATGAAGGCCATCCAGAAAGAACTGGGTGACCTGGACGATGCGCCGGGCGAGCTGGAAGAGCTGGCCCGCAAGATCGCCGAAGCCGGCATGCCCAAGGCGGTGGAAGCCAAGGCGCGCAACGAACTGAACAAGCTCAAGCAGATGTCGCCGATGTCGGCCGAAGCGGCCGTCGTGCGCAACTACCTGGAATGGCTGCTGGGCGTGCCGTGGAAGAAGCGCACCAAGGTGCGCAAGGACCTGAAGGCCGCGCAGGACACCCTGGACGCCGATCATTACGGCCTGGAGAAGGTCAAGGACCGCATCCTGGAATACCTGGCGGTGCAGTCGCGGGTGAAGCAGATGAAGGGCCCGATCCTGTGCCTGGTCGGCCCGCCGGGCGTGGGCAAGACCTCGCTGGGGCAGTCGATCGCCAAGGCCACCAACCGCAAGTTCGTGCGCATGTCGCTGGGCGGCGTGCGCGACGAGGCCGAGATCCGCGGCCACCGCCGCACCTATGTCGGTTCCATGCCGGGCCGCATCGTGCAGAACCTCAACAAGGTCGGCAGCAAGAACCCGCTGTTCGTGCTCGATGAGATCGACAAGATGTCGATGGACTTCCGTGGCGATCCGTCGTCGGCGCTGCTGGAAGTGCTCGATCCGGAACAGAACAACGCCTTCAACGACCACTACCTGGAAGTGGACCTGGACCTGTCCGAAGTGATGTTCGTGGCCACGTCCAATTCGCTGAACATTCCCGGCCCGCTGCTGGACCGCATGGAAGTGATCCGCATCCCCGGCTACACCGAGGATGAGAAGCTCAACATCGCCACCCGTTACCTGTCGCCGAAGCAGATCAAGGCCAACGGCCTGAAGCCGGAAGAGCTGGAGATCGGCAGCGATGCGATCCAGGACATCGTGCGCTACTACACGCGCGAATCGGGCGTGCGCAACCTGGAACGCGAGATCGCCAAGATCTGCCGCAAGGTGGTGAAGGAGATCGCGCTGGCCGGGCCGCAGGCGGCCAAGCCGAAGAAGGGTTCGAAGAAGTCCAAGGCGCAGGTCAGCGTGACCAGCAAGAACCTGGACAAGTACCTGGGCGTGCGTCGCTTCGACTTCGGTCGTGCCGAAGAAGAAAACGAAATCGGCCTGGTCACCGGCCTGGCCTGGACCGAAGTGGGCGGTGATCTGCTGCAGATCGAATCGACCCTGGTGCCGGGCAAGGGCCAGCTGATCCTGACGGGCCAGCTGGGCAACGTGATGAAGGAATCGGCCTCGGCGGCGCTGTCGGTGGTGCGTTCGCGCGCCGACGGCTTCGGCATCGATGGCGACTTCCTGCAGAAGCACGACGTACACGTGCACGTGCCCGACGGTGCCACCCCGAAGGACGGCCCCAGTGCCGGTGCAGCCATGGTCACCTCGCTGGTGTCCATGCTGACCAAGGTGCCGGTGCGTGCCGACGTGGCGATGACCGGCGAGATCACCCTGCGTGGTCGCGTGACCGCCATCGGTGGCCTGAAGGAAAAGCTGCTGGCCGCACTGCGTGGCGGTATCCGCACGGTCATCATTCCCGAGGAGAACCGCAAGGATCTGGCGGATATTCCGGCCAACGTCACTCGCGATCTGCAGATCGTGCCGGTGAAGTACATCGAGGAAGTGCTCGACCTGGCCCTGGAGCGTCCGCTGGCCCCGAAGAAGGCACGCAAGAGTGCGCAACGCGTCACGGTGCGTGGCAAGGGCAAACCGGCTTCGAACGCGCGCGTCAAGCATTGACGCGCGTTGTCGAAATGCTTGAAACCCGCGTCGTTGCTGGCTTTCCGGCTTGCGTGGGGGTAGGGCCGCTGGTATAAAAGCAGCACTCGCGAATGAGTGATCGCAATCGCTGATCGCTGAATTCGGCGAACCGTTTCCACATGGCGGCCGTGCGCAGATGGCGTGCGGTTGCTCCCCTGTCGAATAAGCGGAACCCACCGCCAAAGGAGCTGTAAAGAATGAACAAGACCGAATTGATCGATGCCGTTGCTGAAGCCGCCGACCTGACCAAGGCCGAGTCCAGCCGCGCTGTCGATGCTGTCGTTGCCGCCGTCACCAAGGCGCTGAAGGACGGCGATGCGGTCACCCTGGTTGGCTTCGGTACCTTCCAGGTGCGCGACCGTGCCGCCCGTACCGGCCGCAACCCGAAGACCGGCGACACCATCAAGATCGCTGCTTCGAAGAATCCGTCGTTCAAGGCTGGTAAGGCCCTGAAGGATGCTGTAAACTAAGCGGCTCGCTGGGGTGCTTAGCTCAGCGGTAGAGCGTCTCCTTTACACGGAGAGGGTCGGGGGTTCGAAACCCTCAGCACCCACCACAGCACCGTAGTAAAAGTTTGAGTGTGGAGCGGTAGTTCAGCTGGTTAGAATGCTGGCCTGTCACGCCGGAGGTCGCGGGTTCGAGTCCCGTCCGCTCCGCCAGTTGCAAAGGCTTCCGGGCAACCGGGCGCCTTGTTTCCTTCCCGGCCCCGGCCGGGGGAAGCAGAAAGGTTTACGACAACGTGGAGCGGTAGTTCAGCTGGTTAGAATGCTGGCCTGTCACGCCGGAGGTCGCGGGTTCGAGTCCCGTCCGCTCCGCCAGTTGCAAAGGCTTCCGGGCAACCGGGCGCCTTGTTTCCTTCCCGGCCCCGGCCGGGGGAAGCAGAAAGGTTTACGACAACGTGGAGCGGTAGTTCAGCTGGTTAGAATGCTGGCCTGTCACGCCGGAGGTCGCGGGTTCGAGTCCCGTCCGCTCCGCCAAGTTGTGAACTGGTTTCAAGGGGTATCCGAAGTTTGTCGTGGAGCGGTAGTTCAGCTGGTTAGAATGCTGGCCTGTCACGCCGGAGGTCGCGGGTTCGAGTCCCGTCCGCTCCGCCATCCCCGGATCCCAACAAGTTCTGCCTATGTGGAGCGGTAGTTCAGCTGGTTAGAATGCTGGCCTGTCACGCCGGAGGTCGCGGGTTCGAGTCCCGTCCGCTCCGCCAGCAGAGTTTGAAGTGTCATCGAAGATGCCCGTCGGTCCTGGACCCGCGGGCATTTTGCTTTTTTGGGGCTGTGCGCATGCACGTGCCCGCCGGGCGTGGCCCGCTGCTAGCGTTCAAGTGATGCGACGCGGTCCAGCACCGACTGCGCGGCCATATGCCGCTGCACCGACGCCTGCAGCGCGGGCAGCCCCGGAAATGCATCGGCCTGCAACGCGTGCGCGAACAGCGCCGGCAGATCCTCCAGGCGGCGCAGCCACAGCCCGGCACCGGCTGCCTGCAGGCGAGCGGCATGGTCAAACTGGTCGTAATCCAGCGGATACACCAGCGCCGGAATGCCTGCACACAACGCGTGGTACATCACCCCGGCGCCGCCATGGTGCAGTACCTGGTCGTAGCGCGGCAGATGGCGCGCGTAATCGACGAAGGGCAGCAGGTGCAGGTTCGGCAGCGGCTGCGCGCGCGTGGACAGATCGTGCTGGTGCCCCTGGCTGACGTGCACCTGCCAGTGCGGGTACTGCCGCGCCAATGCGGCGGCAGCCTCGGCCAGCCGTGGTTTTGCCCAGTCCTGGTGGGTACCGGCGGTCACCAGCAGGTGCCGCGCGCCGTCCACGAACGGCGGCGCTGCGTGCTCGCTGTGCGGGGTATGTAGCATCGGCCCGATGAACTGCAGCGCCGCCGGCCAGCGCCGCGGAAATTCCAGTTCCGGCACGCCCAGGGCCAGGATGCACTGATCGGAATAGACCTGTTCGCTGCCATCGCGGCGGTAGATGGCAGGCACGCCCAGGCGGCGCATCGCCGGGCGCTGCCAGGCATGCACGCCGCGCTTGAACAGGCGGATCATCTGCCGCCCCGCCGCCTGCTGCACGCGCTGCCACACCGTGCGCGGCGGCGACATGCCGCCCAGGTAGGGCGGTGGCCCATCGGCGCAGTCCAGCACGCAGGGCGAGGGCAGGCTGGTCCACCAGCGGATGCCGAGTTCGGCGGCCAGCAGGCCGGCCGGCGGCAGGGTGAAGTCAACGATGACCAGATCCGGCCGCTGCTCGGCCCAGCGCTGCTGCAGCGCGTGCCGCATCTGCGCCATCAACTGCAGGGCCTGGCGCAGCTGCGCGTGCATGCGCAGCGGGTTGGCCTTCACCGCCACGCCGGGGTTGGCGATCTGCCACAGCGCCGCTTCGTGCGCGGCCGACAGCAGCACATCGCCGCGCAGCCCACTGGCGGCAATCGCCGCTTGCGCGCCGGGCGTGCTCAGCACCGTTACCTGGTGCCGCGCCTGCAGTTGCCGGGCGATGGCCAGCAGCGGATGCAGGTGACCGCTGTAGGGCGGTGCCAGCAGCTCGATCTTCATGGCAACGCCTGCTCGATGCGCGCGATCAACGCGTGCGCCTGCGCCAGTACCGGCGCCTGTTGCAGGTAATCCATGTGGCCGCTGCGCACCCAGTGTCGCGCGCCGCGCCAGCCGGCTCGGGAGATCCAGTCCTGTCGCCCCACCAGCACCTGCAGGCGTGCGGCCGCCGGGGCGTGTCGCGCCACAGGGCCATAGGCCAATATGCTGAACCGCTGTGACAGTGCGGCCGGCAACTGCAGGTTGGCCAGCAGTTCCAGCCCGCAGCTGCCGGCCAGCAACAGCGTGTGTGGCGCCGCGTGCAGCAGATCAGCCACCGCTGCCGCATGGCGGCGGGCGAAGGCCGGCTGGCGTGAGCGCAGGTACTGGCGGCTGTTGTGCCAGCTTGCCGATAGCAGCGACACGCGGCGGAACGGCAGTGTCTGCGCGTCGTAGGGGAAGTTGCAGGGATGCAGGCGCCGGCCAGCTGCCAGCAGCGCCTGGCCGAACTGCAGTTGAGCCGGACTGAGCGCGCAGCGCGCCGGATCACTCTGCCCGCACAGGAAGGCGATCTGCAGGTGGATGGGCGGCGCGGCAGGTTCAGGCATCGTGGAAGCGATCATTGGCGCGCACATGATAGAGATGGGTACGCCAGCGGATGCGCCGCACGCAGGTCGCGTGCAGCAGGTGCAGGGGTTGCAGCAGTTCGGCCAGCACCGACAGCACCGGGCGATGGCGCACGCGCCCACTGGCGCGCCGCTGCAGCCGCATCAGTACCGCCGCACGCAGCAGCAGCACGGCGGCCGCGATCAGTGCCGGTGCCCCCAGCGGTGGCCACGCCGCCAGCAGCAGCACCGCCCACAGCAGCAGCGGCGGCAGGCCGTGCAGCAGCCCGATCAAGGCGCGTACCGGACGCGATTCATCGCGCAGCAACAGCAGCGCAAACAACATCCAGCGATGCATTTGCTGCCGGTAGCGCTGCAGCGTCGGCACATGCGTCTGCACTTCCACGCAGGCGGTGGACTGGTGCAAACGGGCGCCCTGGTCGCGCAGGGCGCGTGCCAGCGCCAGATCGTCGGCCAGCATGTGCCGCAGCGGCGCGAAGCCGCCCAGTTCGCGCAGGCGCGCGGTCCGCAGTGCGTAGCACATGCCATTGATCGACAGCGGTGCCAGCCACGGCAGCAGGCCCAGGTAGGTCAGCGCCGTGTTGTTGTTGACGAACTGCGCCATCAATCGGGAGCCGAACCGGGCGTCGTCGCGGTAGCAGGGCAGGGCGGTGACCAGATCGGCGTGCGGCAGCTCATCCAGCATCTGTGCCAGCGCCGCTGCGGACAGCCGCGCATCGTCGTCCAGCACCAGCACGACCGGCTCCTGCACGCGCGGCAATACGCCATCGAGTTTGAATGTCTTGGGATTGATGCCCTGCGGCGCCGCGGGGTGCAGCAGGCAGGTGATGGGGTGGTCGGGGTACTGCGCACACAGCTGCGCCGCCGCCGCCCGCCCCAGCGCATCGGCTTCATCCAGCAGCCAGTGGAAATGCGCGCCGGGCAGCGCCTGCAGGTTCGCCGCCAGCACCTGGGCCAGCAGTGGGTCACCGCCCAGGATCGGTTGCAGGATCGCCACTCCCCGGCCGTCGAAGCGGATGTGGGGGCTGGGCGGTCGTTGCCGCAGCACGCGCATCGCCCCCGTTGCCTTCAGGGCGAGCAGCAGCAGGTAGGCCAGTGCGATTGCGGCGCTGACGAGGTTCACGGTGTTCATTGCGCACGCTGCTCGTGGATGAGGCGTTCGATGGCGGTCTCCATGCCCAGCAGGGGCGGGCCCAGATCGGCCAGCATGCGCTGCGGGTTGAAGGTCTTTGAATAGGCGAATGCGGCCACGCCGAAGCGGGTGATGGGCGGCTCGCCGCGCAGGCGCAGCAGGCGCCAGACGCCTTCCAGCGCGCCGGCGCCGGCCAGCGCCAGACCGGTGGGCAGGCGGCGGCCCAGCGGTGGCAGCTCCAACGCGGCCAGCAGGCGCTGCAGCAGGGCCTGCACATCCACCGGCTGCGCGTTGGTCAGGTTGTAGGCCGGGGCCAGCCGGGGCGCCTGGATGGCCCGCAGCAGGTACGCCACCAGGGTGTCGATGTGGATCAGGTCGATCAGCGGTGGCCCGCCGGCGCTGACCAGCCGTGGCAACGCCCCGCGACGGGCGGCCTGCAGCAGGCGCGGCATCAGCAGGGTGTCGCCCGGGCCGAACACTGCGCGCGGGCGCAGGATGCAGTGCGGCCCCGGATAGGCCGATACCAGCGCCTCGGCTGCCGCCTTGCTGCGCGCGTAGTCGTTGAGGAAGGCCGGGCCGATCGGGCTGTCCTCGTCCAGGTCGTACTGGTGCGCGGCGCGGTAGAACACCGCCGTAGTGGACAGGTGCAGCAGGCGCGGCAGGCCGTTGGCCTGGCAGAAGGCGATGACCTGCGCGGTGGCGTCTACGTTGTGCTGCCGGTACTGCGCCGGGCTGGCCCAGGGCGCTGCCAAGGCCGCCGCATGCACCACCACGTCGGGCCGGAACGACAGGTGCAGCGGCTGCCGCAGGTCCGCCTGCACGTAGTCCGGCCGGTCCAGCGGGCGGCGGCCGACGCCCAGCGCCTGTACCTGCGGCAGCGAGGCCAGGCGGCGCAGCAGGGCGCCGCCGATGAAGCCGGACGCGCCGGTGACCAGGATGCGCATGGGCGTGGTTTCCTCCGCCCTTGCCGCGGGCCGAACGCAGGTCGCATGCCTGCCGGGGCGGCCAGTATGCGCAATGACGGCTGCGGCAGCCATGCCGGGGGGCTGGCGACCTGCCGCAGAGGCTTGTGCCGCCTGCCTTGCGGCCGTTTTTGGTGCCTGCGGCGAAGCGGGTTACACTGCCGGGCTCGCCAATCAGGCCATGTGATTCCTCACCATGCTGCAGAAACTCCGCGACAAGACCTCAGGCTGGATCGTCACTGTGATCCTGGGGCTGCTGATGATTCCGTTCCTGTTCGTGATCGACAACAGCTACCTCGGTGGTGTCGGCGCGCAGAACGTGGCCAAGGTTTCGGCACCGCCGACCTGGTGGCGCTCGGCGCCGTCGTGGTGGCCGGTGCGCTTGCTGTGGCAGCACCACGAGATCAGTTCGCAGGATTTCCGCACCCGCTTCGAGCAGGAGCGCATGCGCGCCCGCCAGCAGCAGGGTGAAGACTTCGACCCGCGTGCGTTTGAAAGCACCGAGAACAAGCTGGCCGTGCTCGATCAGCTGGTGGACGAGCAGGTCGTTCGCCTGGTCGGTGAACAGGCCGGTGTCGTCATTGGCGACGGCGCGGTGCGCGAGTACATCATGACCATCCCGGCCTTCCTGGGCCAGGATGGCAAGTTCAGCGAAGCCAACTACCGCCTGGCCCTGCAGACCGGCAACCCGCCGCGCACGCCCACCCAGTTCCAGGAACTGGTGCGTGACAGCCTGCAGCAGTCGGTCATTCCGTCGGGCCTGCAGAATTCGGGCTTCGTTACCCAGGCCGAGACCGAGCGCCTGCTGAAGCTGCTGGGCGAAACCCGCGACGTGCAGCTGGTGGGTCTGCCGGAAGTGCCGGCCGATACCGCGCCGGTGACCGACGCGCAGATCAAGCAGTGGTACGACAGCCACGGCAAGGATTTCCGCCAGGCCGAATCGGTTTCGCTGGAGTTCGTCGAAGTGAATGGCGCCAACCTGCCGGCCCCGGCCCCGGCCCCGGCCGCCGCCGACGAAGCTGCCCTGCGCAAGCGCTATGAAGAAGAGAAGGCCAAGTTCGTGGCGCCGGAACAGCGCCAGGCCGCGCACATCCTGCTGACCGGCGACGGTGCCGAAGCCAAGGCCGCCAAGCTGGCCGCCGAAGCCAAGGGTGGCGCTGACTTCGCCGCGCTGGCCAAGGCCAATTCGCAGGACCCCGGTTCCAAGGACCAGGGCGGTGACCTGGGCTGGGTGGAACGCGGCGCGATGGTGAAGCCGTTCGAAGATGCCCTGTTCGCCGCCAAGGCCGGCGAGATCGTCGGCCCGGTGAAGACCGATTTCGGCTACCACGTCATCAAGGTCGCCGCGGTGCGCGGTGGCGAAGGCAAGTCGTTCGAGGAAGTGCGTGACACCCTGGCCGCCGAGCAGCTGAAGGCCGATGGCGAGCGCGGTTTCAACGAACTGGCCAGCCGCCTGGTCGATGCCATCAACAAGAGCCCGAGCGATCTGGCCGCCGCCGCCAAGGAAGTGGGCCTGCCGCTGCAGACCACCGGCGTGATCACCCGCGCCACCGCCAGTGGCGTGGTGGCCGACCCGGCCGTGCTGCGCGATGCGTTCTCCGACGTGCGCGTGCAGGACGGCACCTCCAGCGATCCGATCGCCGTGGGTGGCAGCAGCAACCACAGCGTGGTGATCCGGGTGGCCGCGCACACCCCGGAACAGGCGCTGCCGCTGGACAAGGCCCGTGAGCAGGTGATTGCCGCCATCCGTGCCGACCGTCAGCGCCAGGTCAGCGACAAGGCCGCCGACGCCCTGCTGGCCAAGCTGAAGGGCGGCGCCAGCCTGCAGTCGCTGGCTGCCAGCGAGAAGCTGCAGGTCAGCCCGATGCCGGGCCTGCCGCGCAGCCAGCCGGTGCCGACCCCGGACATCCACCGCGCCATCTTCAGCGCGCCGGTGCCGACCGAGGGCAAGCCGAGCTACGGCAAGATTGACGTGAATGGCCACGCGTTGGTGTTCGTGGTGGACAAGGTCATCCCGGGTGACGTGAAGGAAGTGACCGCCGAGCAGCAGAAGCAGCTGAAGGACCAGTTGGCCCAGATCGATGGCGCCGCTGCGGCCAAGGCCTTCGTGGAAGCCATGCGCAAGAAGTTCGTGGTGCAGACCACCGAAGCCAACCTGTAACCCAGGGCGGCGCGCAGAACGAAAAGGCCCGGCAATGCCGGGCCTTTTTTGTTGTGTGCCGCGAGGGGGGGGCAGGCTTCGTAGAGTCGAGCTTGCTCGACTGAAGCAGTCGAGCAACGCTCGACTGAAGCCACCATGTGTAGAGTCGAGCCATGCTCGACTGAAGTGCAGTCGAGCAAGCTCGACTCTACCGGGGCGTGCAGTCGAGCAACGCTCGACTCTACCGGGCGCGGGTCAGTCTTCCACGCGCAGTACGGCGCCGGGCTTCAGCACGCTGCTGCCGCTCAGGCCGTTCAACGACAGCAGTGCCTTCACCGGCATGCCGTAGCGGCGGGCGATGGTCCAGGCCGATTCGCCGTTGCGTACGGTGTGGCGGCGGCTGCGCGGGCGGTCGGCGGCGCTGGCCACGGTACGGGCCACCTGCGGTGCAGGCGTGGCGATGGGCGCTTCAGTAGCCGCCGTAGCGGCCACGGCGGCCGCGGCGTCCAGCACACTGGCATTGGCGGCCGAAACCGGCGCCAGCACCCGGGCGTTGCCGCTCGGGCGCTTGCCTGCGGCCAGACCGGGGTTCAGGCGGGCGATGCGGGCCGGGTCCAGCGACCGTTGCGCGGCCCACTGCTGCACCGTGGTGCCGGCCGGCAGCGTGTGGTCCTTCAGCACCGGCACGGTGCGGTCCAGCGAGGCCATCACGCCCGGCTGGTCTTCCACGTTTTCCAGCACGCAGGCCAGCGCATGCAGCTTTTCCACATACGCATGGGTGACCGGCGACAGACCGGGCAGGGCGGCGGGCTTGGCATTCTGTGCGTTCATGCCGGCCTTGCGCATCGACTGCAGCACCCGGTACTCGCCGGCGTTGTAGGCCATGGTGGCCAGGCGCCAGTCGCCGCCGAACATGCCGTGCAGGGTCTTCAGGTAGCGCACCGCTGCCTGGGTCGATTCCACCGCCGACAGGCGGCCGTCGTAGCCGTTGGACATCGGCACGCGATGGTTGCGCGCGGTGGTGGCGATGAACTGCCACAGGCCGGTGGGGCCGCTGCCGTTGCGGGCATTGGGGCGGTAGCCGCTTTCCACGAACGGGATCAGCGCGAATTCGGTGGGTAGGTTGGCCTTGCGAAGTTCTTCGACTACATAGCCGAACAGCACCAGGGCGTCATCGTCCTGGTTGGCCAGGCGCGAGGGGGCGTGGGCGAACTGCTTCTGCCAGCGCGGGCTGGTGGCCTCGGCGTCGCAGGTGGGCTCGGCCAGGCCGTCGCGGAAGCTGGTGAAGATGTCCTGGCCGTTGCGCACGCTGGCCGCCGGCAGGGCCGTCGGGTCCAGCGGTACCGCGGCAGCGGCGGTCAGGTTCTGGCTGATGCCGGCGCCCAGCGACTGCGCGCCCGCGTTCCCGGCCAACCCCAGGGCAAGCCCCAGGGCCAGCGTCAGACTTCGGCGCATCATGCGCGGAAGCCGTCTTTCCAGTGCCGGAGACCGGCCATGACGTCGACGTCGTCCACGACCTCGCGCCCCAGGTGCGCCGACACCGCCGCGCGGATCGGCGCGGTATGTGTACGCAGGAACGGATTGCAGTCGAGCTCGTTGGCCAGGGTTACCGGCAGGGTGGAACGGTCATCGCGGCGCATGGCCAAAGCCTCCTCTTGGCGCTGCAGCAACGCAGCGTTGGCGGGGTCGACATGCCGCGCGAAGACGGCATTTGACACGGTGTACTCGTGAGCGCAACACAACAGCAGTTGCGCGGGCAGGGCACCCAGCCTGCGCATTGATGCCAGCAGCTGGGACGGCGTACCTTCGAACAGGCGTCCACAGCCCAGGCTGAACAACGAATCGCCGCTGAAAAGCTGTTCAGCGGTGTGAAACGCGATGTGGCTGCGGGTGTGCCCGGGCACGGATAGTACGTGGAACATCTGCCCCAGTGCCTGAACGCGTTCACCTTCGCCCACCCGCTCGGTGGCCGTGGGAATGCGTTCTTCCACCGGGGCCACCACCCGCACGCCGGGAAACCGCGCCTGCAGTGCGGGCACGCCACCGATGTGATCGTCGTGGTGGTGGGTGAGCAGGATGGTGTCCACGCGCAGGCCTTGGTCGGCCAGCGCCAGTACCGGCGCGGCATCGCCAGGGTCGATCACGACCGCGGCGCCGTCGTCGGCCGTCAACATCCAGATGTAGTTATCCGCAAATGCGGGCAGGGCAGTCAGTCGCATAGAATTGGACCATGCCCCTGCTGCAGAGCCACCGTCAAGCGAGCCTGGTGCCCTGGTTCGACAGCGAGCCGGCGCAGCCGCTGCGCGTGCTGGAACGGCAGCTGCTGCTGCCGCAGCTGGCCGCGCTGCCGGTGCAACCCTGGTTGTGGATCGCGCCCAGCCCGGCCTGGTTGCAGGACGCGCAGGCCGCCGGGCGTGGCCTGCGCCTGTACCGCACCGGCCAGGGCTACGCCGGTGACACCCGCTGCGCGCTGCCGTTGCCGCTGGCCAACGAGAGCGTGAACGCAATCGTGCTGCAGCACGTGACCGCCGCCGACGCCGATGCGCTGCTGGACGAATGTGAGCGCGTGCTGATGCCCGGCGGACACCTGTGGCTGACCAGCCTCAACCCGTTCAGCCCCTACCGGGCGCGCTGGCGCCAACACGGCCTGGTGGTGCGCACCCCGCAACGCCTGCGCCAGCTGCTGGACCGGCACGGGCTGGACTGTGGGCAGACACGCTACCTGGGGCCGCTGTGGCAGGGCCCGGGCAGCCGCGCGCGCCCCGGCTGGGCGCCGCTGCGGGCGGCCTGCCTGTTCCATGCCCAAAAACGTACGCTGGCCCTGCCAGGGCCGACCCCGCTGCCGGTGCGCTGGCACGGCACCGTAGCCACCTGATCTGGAGTTGTATTGAAAACCATTGAAATCCACACCGACGGTTCCTGCCTGGGCAATCCTGGTCCCGGCGGCTGGGCCGCGCTGCTGCGCTACAAGGGGCACGAGCGTGAACTCAGTGGCGGCGAAGCGCACACCACCAACAACCGGATGGAGCTGATGGCGGCCATCTGTGCGCTGGAAACCCTGACCGAGCCGTGCAACATCGTGCTGTTCACCGATTCGCAGTACGTGCGCCAGGGCCTGACCCAGTGGATGGCGGGGTGGATCCGCAAGAACTGGAGGACCGCCGGCGGCGACCCGGTGAAGAACCGCGAGCTGTGGGAGCGCCTGCATGCGGCCACGCTGCGCCACCAGATCGACTGGCGCTGGGTGAAGGGCCATTCCGGTGACCCGGACAACGAGCGCGTGGATACCCTGGCGCGCAATGCCGCGACCCAGATCCGCGACGGCAGCCCGGTAAACTGAGCCCATGCGTCAGATCATTCTCGATACCGAAACCACCGGCCTGGAGTGGAAGAAGGGCAACCGCGTCGTCGAAATCGGCTGCGTGGAGCTGTTCAAGCGCCGCCCGTCCGGTAACAACTACCACCAGTACCTGAAGCCCGACTGCGACTTCGAGCAGGGCGCGCAGGAAGTGACCGGGCTGACCCTGGAGTTCCTGGACGACAAGCCCGCCTTCGCCGAGGTGGCCGATGAGTTCCTGGCCTTCATCAAGGGCGCCGAACTGATCATCCACAACGCGGCGTTCGACCTGGGCTTCCTGGACAACGAACTGTCGCTGCTGGGCCCGCAGTACGGCCGGATCACCGACCACTGCACCGTGGTCGACACCCTGGCGCTGGCGCGCGAGCGGTTCCCGGGCCAGCGCAATTCGCTCGATGCCCTGTGCAAGCGCCTGGGCGTGGACAACTCGCACCGCGCACTGCACGGCGCGCTGCTCGATGCGCAGATCCTGGGTGATGTGTACATCGCGCTGACCTCGGGCCAGGAAGAAATCGGCTTCGGTCTGGACGACGAGGGCGGTGGGGCAGGGGCGGCGCTGCAGGCGTTCGATACCAGTGCGCTGCTGCCGCGCCCGCGCGTGGTGGCCACGCCGTCCGAGCAGGAAGCCCATGCCGCCCGCCTGGAGCGCCTGCGCAAGAAGGCCGGCCACGCGTTGTGGGATGGCCCGAAGGTGGAAGAAGCGGCGAGCGCGTAGGCGGTGGGGGGGGCCGCCGGGCATGGCCCGGCGCTACCACCCTATCCACGCATGGCGTGGATCTACCCTCATCGTATCCACGCATGGCGTGGATCTACAGTAGAGCCACGCCATGCGTGGCTATCAGTGGCAGCGCACCAGGATTACGGTGATGTTGTCCGATGACGCGCCAGCGCATTCGCGCTGACGCCCCACAATTTGCGCTGCAAATCGTGGGCCCCGTCTCATCATCACCCATACCCCCGCCGCTTCGCGTCCGCCCCCTGACTCAGGGGGCTCTCCCCCAGATGCAGCGTGCGTGCGTCAGGATCAGTGGCAGCGCACCAGGATTACGGTGATGTTGTCAGAACCGCCGCCGTCGAGGGCGGCGGCGACCAGGGTGTCCACGCATTCCTGGGCGCTTGCATCGTCGTAGGCCAGGGTGCGGGCAATGCCGCGGTCGTCCACTTCCTCGGTCAGGCCGTCGCTGCACAGCAGCAGCTGCATGCCCGGGCGCAGTTCACCACTGGTGGTGGCCACGTTCAGGTGGGTGGGGTCGGTTACCCCCAGTGCCTGGGTCACCACGTTGCGGTGCGGGTGGGCGCGGGCCTGTTCGGCGGTCAGGTTGCCCTGCGCCACCAGTTCCTGCACCACGCTGTGGTCCTGGCTGAGCTGGGCCAGCTGGCCGTCGCGCCACAGATAGGCCCGGCTGTCGCCCACCCAGGCCACCTCATAGCGGTTGCCCTGCACCCGCGCGGCGACCACGGTGGTTCCCATCGGCAGGGTGTCGTTGCGGCGGCGCGAGGCACGGATGATCTCCTCGTCGGCGGTGCGGATGGCCTGGGCCAGCGGCGCGCCCCGGCGGATCTCGCGCACGATGGTCTCGCGCGCCAGCGCGCTGGCCACCTCGCCGCAGGCATGCCCGCCCATGCCGTCGGCCACCAGCCACAGCGACAGCTCGCCATCACCGTAATAGGTGTCTTCGTTGAGCTCCCGGCGCAGGCCGGGGTGGGTGAGGTGTCCGAATTCGATCATGGTGGGGGCTGGGGAAGGGTGATGCCGGGGAGAACGGCATCATCACGGCCAAGCGGACATCCGGCAAGGCATGCAGTCAGAAATATTTCATCGGATGTGCGGCAATGGCTTGTGGTCTGCCTCGCTTCCTCGTATTATTCGCGTCCCCGGTTCGCCGGGGACCATCTGGAGAGGTGGCAGAGCGGTTGAATGTACCTGACTCGAAATCAGGCAGGCGTTTATAGCGCCTCGGGGGTTCGAATCCCCCCCTCTCCGCCAGATTAAAAAAAACGGGCTGCCTTAGGGCAGCCCGTTTTTTTTAATCTGGCGCGGGATGCGAAACGCGCTTTGCGCGCTTCGCCCCATGCGTTGCTGCGCAACGTATGGGGCCCCTCCCTTTGCCTGCCTCTCCCCGCCCCTGTCGGGGCAGCCCCTCAACAGAGGGGCTTGTTCCACCCGACGCGACATCGGGTTGCTGTCACGCGGGAACAGCATCTTCGCTGCGGGTTACCATGTGCGCATCATTTGCTGGAGCGTCCCCCATGACCGCTGAAATCCTGGTGCCTGTGTCTTTCGGCGAGCTGCTGGACAAGATCTCGATCCTGCAGATCAAGTCCGAGCGGATCAGTGACGAGGGCAAGCTGGCCAATGTGCGCCGCGAGCTGTCGGCGCTGGATACCACCTGGATGGGCCATCCGGCCGCGGTGAAGGACATCGCCAAGCTGCGTGCCGAGCTGAAGGCGGTGAACGAGCAGCTGTGGGACATCGAGGACGATATCCGCCTGAAGGAAAAGGCGCAGTCCTTCGACCAGGGCTTCATCGACCTGGCGCGCAGTGTCTACCTGCGCAATGACGAGCGCGCGCGCATCAAGAAGGCGATCAACCTGGCGCTGGGCTCGGTGTACGTGGAAGAGAAGTCGTACCAGGATTACGCGCCCCGCGCGTAATCCCGTAGATCCACGCCATGCGTGGATGGGCCCACCCGCCCGTCGATCAACCCCGATGGTCGGCCACGTAGCGCTCGAAGGCGGCAATGCCGTCCTCGACCGTGATCAGTTCCATCACATCGTCGAACTCGATCTTGGTGCCCCACTTCAGGTCGACCGCCTGCTTGCCCAGGTACTTGCGCGCGGCATCGTCGTAGCGGTCCACGCAGTAGCGGCGGTCCGAATACGGGCCGCTGCGGTGCGGGTTGCTGGCCGCATGCAGGCCCAGCACCTTGCTGCCCATGGCGTTGGCGATGTGCATCGGCCCCGAATCGGGGGTCATCACCAGGTCGGCGCGGGCCAGCAGCGCCGGCAACTGCTTCAGCGTGTCCCTGCCCACCAGATCCAGTGCCGGGGTCTCCAGCTGGGCCTGGATGGCATCGGCCATGCTGCGTTCCAGTTCACTGCGGCCGCCGCACAGCACCACGCGCCAGCCACGGGCCTGGGCATGGGTGGCCACGGCGGCGTAGCGGTCGGCATACCAGTTGCGGCGCACGTGGCTGGAACACGGCGAGATCATCAGCACCGGGCGGCCATCGTCCTCCCATTGCGCCGCGGCCCACTCAAAGGCGGCCGGCGGTACGGCCAGGTCCCAGCTGACCGTGTCCTGGCGCAGGCCCAGCGGCTCGCAGAAGCTGCCGATGGCATCGAGCACATGGATGCCGGGGCGGTCGGGAATGCGTTCGTTGATGAACAGCCCGTGCAGGTCCTTGGAGCGGCTGCGGTCGTAGCCGATGCGGCGCTCGGCCGGAATGAAGGCCGACAGCAGGTTCGCGCGGAAGGCCACCTGCATCTGCAGCAGCGCCTCGAAGCGCCCGGGCGGCAACTGATGGCGCAGTGCCTTCACCCCGGCCATGCCGGTCTTCTTGTCATAGGCATGGAAGACCACGCCGGGCAGGCCGTCCAGCAGCTTGTGGCCGACCTTGTCGATGATCCAGTGGATCGGCGTATCCGGGCGCGCGGCCTGCAGGGTACGCACCAGCGGCACGACATGGGTGACATCGCCCAGGGCAGACAGGCGAAGGAGGCACAAGGATGAGGACGCTGATGCCATGTGTTGTTAGACTCAAAGGAATGGTCGCATTTGACGCCAATGAAGCGCTGACGCCATGCCGCGAGGGTCGCGGCATCGGGGCCATTCTGTTCGACCGCGAGCGGCTGCGGCAAGCCGAGGCGGGTCTGTTCTCGCCCCAGTACTGGGGAAACAAGGCCCGGCCGGTGGGCGAGGGCGGCCGCGGCAGCGCCTGGTTCGTCGATGCTTCCTTCGGCCCCGGGGTGCTGCGCCACTACCTGCGCGGCGGCCTGGCAGCCAAGCTCAGCCACGACCAGTACATCTGGCGCGGCTCGGACCGGACCCGCAGCTTTGCCGAATTCCGGCTGATGCGCGCGCTGCGTGCGCAGAAGCTGCCGGTGCCCCGGCCGATCGCCGCGTTCTACATGCGCGAGGGCCTGCGCTACCGCGCGGCCATCCTGATGGAGCGCATCGAGGGCGTGCGCTCGCTGGCCGACCGTGCACTGGTGGCCGGCCGCGGTGCCCCCTGGGAAGAGGCCGGCCGTCTGATCGCGCGCTTCCACCGCGCCGGGCTGGACCATGCCGACCTCAACGCACACAACATCCTGTTCGATGGCAACGGCCATGGCTGGCTGATCGATTTCGACCGTGGGGTCATCCGTATTCCTGCCACTGCCTGGCGCGAGCGCAACCTGAAGCGCCTGCTGCGTTCGCTGCTGAAGCTGCGCGGCGAGCGCAGCGTGGAAGACGTGCAGAAGGATTACGCGCGGCTGCGCCGTGCCTACGACATGGCCTGGAACCGGGGCACCTGATGGACTGGTCGTTGCGTTTCCTCGGCGTCGGCAATGCGTCGGCGGTCGAGCTGGGTTCGCCCATGTCGGTGATCGAATGCGATGGCCGTCCGTGGCTGACCATCGATTGTGGCGGCGAAGGGCTGACCGCGTTCAAGGCGCACTACGGGCACCTGCCGCAGGCGCTGTTCGTCACCCATGTACACCTGGACCACGTGGCCGGCTTCGAGCGGCTGTTCGTGGATACCTTCTTCAGTGCGCAGCGGCGCGGCAAGGTGCGCCTGTATGTGCCGGCCACGGTGGTGCCGCTGCTGCACAAGCGCATCGGTGACTACCCGAACGTGCTGGCCGAAGGCGGCGCCAACTTCTGGGATGCCTTCCAGCTGATCGTGGTGGGCGATGCGTTCTGGCATGAAGGCGTGCGCCTGGAAGTCTTCCCGGTACGCCACCACTGGCCGGAAACCGCCTATGGCCTGCGTCTGCAGGGGGCGCTGGTGTGGAGTGGCGATACCCGGCCGATTCCGGAAATGCTGGCGCGCTTTGCCAACGACAACGAGCTGATCGCCCACGACTGCGGCCTGCACGGCAATCCGTCGCACACCGGCGTGGACGATCTGGAGCGTGAGTACAGCGCCGAACTGCAGGCGCGGATGATGCTCTATCACTACGCCAGCGCGGCCGATGGCCAGGCCCTGGCGGCGCGCGGGCATCGCGTGGCCCAGCCCGGGCAGTGCGTGGCACTGGCAGTGCCCACCGCGCCGAACGTGCTGGCGCAGGACCCACCGTGAATATCTGCGGCCAGCCTGCTGGCGCGGCGCTGGCGGCCGAACTGGAACATCTGGAACGCGCGCTGCACACCCCGCACGTGCGCGGAGACCGTGCGCGGCTGGCGGAACTGCTGGATGAGGATTTCAGCGAGATCGGCAGTTCAGGCCAGAGCTACGGCCGTGCGGCAGCGCTGGCCGAGATTCCGCTGGAACGGGCGCAGGTGCAGATCGAATCGGAGCAGTACGCGGTTGCGCTGCTGACGCCCGAGCTGGCCCAGGTGCGTTACCGCAGCCGCTACCACGTGGATGGCCAGCCGCAGCGCTGGGTGCTGCGCAGTTCGCTGTGGCGCCGGCATGCGCAGGGATGGCGGGTGGTGTTCCATCAGGGCACGCCGGAGGCGGGGTAGCGCCGGGCCATGCCCGGCGAAGGGCGCCAACCAAGGTTGGCAGCTACCAGGGCGAGGGGCGCCAGCCATGCTTGGTATCTACGGGGAACGAGGCGCGGCCTGAAAAGGCGGTGGCCCCGCCGGCTGACCTCGGCGCCCGCGTCGATCGATACCGTTGCTGCCTTCCGGCCCTGGCGGGATTTTCGACCTAGCGTCGCGAGGGGCCGACGGGGCCACCATAGAGACGTTGGCCGCCCAAGGACGGCCGGTTCACGGAACAGGGGAAGTGGCGCGCAGCGCGCCGAAGACCACAGCCGGACTGCACATCGACTGGGCCGATGGCAGGCGCGCATTCTAGCGCAGGCGCGGCCGCTTGTGCCAGCGCCGCGCACTGAATCGGCTGTAACCCGGCGCCACCTGCAGCGGCCCCGGCGCAGCGGCGTTGCTAGAATGCGCGGCAGGAGGAACGGCCTCCCCCACATCGGGAATGAATGACCAGGACGGCCTGGCCCTGCCAAAAGGAGGGCCGTCATGGCCTGGATCCAATTGTTGTTCGCTGGCCTGCTGGAAATCGTCTGGGCCGTTGCGATGAAGCAATCCGAGGGCTTCAGCAAGCCCGTTCCGTCCATCATCACCGTGGTCGGCATGATCGCCAGCTTCTGGCTGCTGGCCCTGGCCATGCGCAACCTGCCGCTGGGCACCGCTTACACCTTCTGGACCGGCATCGGCGCGGTGGGTGCGTTCGTGGTGGGCATCGTGTTCCTGGGCGAGCAGCTCAGTGCGATGCGCATCGGCGCGGCGGTGCTGATCGTCAGCGGGCTGGTGCTGATGAAGCTGTCCAGCAGCTGACAGGTCGCTACACTTTGCGGCCCAACCGTGCCTGTGCCGCGGGCCGACGCAAGGATGCAACGCCGCAATGACCTCTGCAAGCACACCCCGCGCTGACCGCGTGGCCAAAGGGCTGTTGTTTACCCTGATGGGCATGGCAATGCTGGCCATTGCCGGCTGGACCCTGGCCGATCGCCTGCAGTTCCTGGACCGGGCACAGCCGGTCCAGGGCTGGGTGGACCATCTCAATGCCGGCGGCTCGCACCCGCAGGTGGTGTTCCAGACGCCGGCAGGGCAGCGCGTGTCGTACGCCCAGAACGGGCTGATCTTCGGCTATGCGCCGGGACAGCCGGTGCGCGTGCTGTACCTGCCCGAGGCGCCGGCGCGTGATCCGGTGGTGGACACGCCCGCGGCGTTGTGGGGCGTGACCGTGCTGATTGGCCTGATCGGTGCGGTGTTCGTGTTCGCCGGGTTGGGGCGGGTGCTGCCGCGTCGTTAGAGCGGGTTGTGCGTGCAGCGCGCAGCTCAGGTGTCATACACGCCGCTGTCCCACGGTTCGAAGAACGCCATGTAGTTGCCGGGCTGCATTTCCACTGCCCACAGATCCTCCTCATCTTCCGGTGCGCGTGCGATCAGGCCGAAGGTCGTGCCGAACTGTTCCACCGCAAACGGAGCGACCTGCACGCGTCGATGCTCGATGGCCCCCAGATCGTGCAGGCGTGCCTGGCGGATCGCGCGGTGCTGTTGTGCATCCACCTGGTCGCGCGGGCCCAGCGAATCGATCTGCGCATCCAGCAGGGCGCCGTCGGCGTCGAACAGGTACAGCGCGATGTATTCGCAGCCTGGCTGGCGGCGCGTGGCCGGTTCGAACGGTGTGGTCAGGATGAACTGCCGTCCATCTTCCGTGCGGCCGATGCAGTCGGCGTAATGGTCATCCGGGTCGATGGCGATCCGTTCGGGGCATTGGCTCATGGTGGCGTCCTTGCAGGGGAGCGGCATTGAACCGCGTCTGCCCGGGGCGACTCAAGTGATCGCCGCAGGTATTGGTGTCTGAAGATGGCGAGCAGCCGGCCGCGCGTGCCCGCAGACTGCGCGCCTCGCAGACACGGAGTTCCCATGATCGATCGCCATCATCGTTTTGAAAGCCTGCACCGCAGCGCTGACCTGGTGGTGCTGCCCACCGTGTGGGACGCAGGCAGCGCGCGCCTGGCTGAGGATTGCGGTGCGCAGGCACTGGGCACTTCCAGCGCGGCCATGGCCTGGTCCTGCGGCCATGCCGATGCGTGCGTGTTGCCGGAGGACGCGCTGCTGGAGCGCGTGCGGCAGATCCTGCGGGTGACGACGCTGCCGCTCACCGTGGATATCGAGAACGGCTACAGCGACGATCCGCAGCAGGTGGCCGCGCGCGTGCTGCGCCTGGTTGAGCTGGGCGTGGTGGGCATCAACATCGAGGATGGCGAGGGCAGCGTCGAGCTGTTGGCGGCGAAGATCGCGGCAGTGCGCTGCGCGCTGGCGGGGCGTCCGTTGTTCATCAACGCGCGGACCGATGTGTATCTGCGCGGCTTGGCCGAGGGTGCGCAGGCCGTGGCACTGAGCGTGCAGCGCCTGCAGGCCTATGCGCAGGCCGGTGCGGATGGGGGATTTGTTCCTGGATTGCAGGCGCTGGCCGAGGTGGCGGCCGTCGCTGCACAGGTGGCGCTGCCACTGAACCTGATGGCGTTGCCCGGCATGGCGCCGGCCGACCATTTGCGGCAGGCCGGCGTACGCCGCTTGAGTGCCGGGCCGGCGCTGTTCCTGCAGGCCTGGGCGGCTACGGCAGCGGCAACGCGCACGCTGCTGGAGAGTGGGGTGCTGGTGGGTGCGGCTGCTGCGTCTTACCCGGATGTTGACCGACGCTTTGCGATCACTGACGGGCGCCAAGCTCAATAGAGATCGGTGTGGCGATGTCATGCCATGACGAACAGCGGCTGCATCGATCCTAGTTCCAGATCACGATGGTTCCATCCGGGCAGTTCAACTGCATTGCTTCCGGGCCAGAGTAGCCGCTGTCACTCACGTCTACGGTGAGTGATACCCCGCCAGAAAACTGCGCCACCATTGTCGTTTGATCGAGCAGATAGTTCGTTAGAAGCAGCCCCTGTGGGGCTTGCGCAGGCTGCTTCGCAGTGCCATCGCAATGAAGGCGGACAGTGTTGTAGATGTGCAGCTCCCAGCCATCATGGGTCCTGATCGTCGTGATGCCGTCGCCCGTTTCCAGCGTCACCGCTTTCCCGATCAGATTCCGAAGTCCCGCCATCTGATGTTCCATCATGTTTTGGCCCGTACGACTGGAGAAGGGAGTGGCAGCCAGGATGTCGCTGCGTCGCTGCAGTATGGGGCGGCGACGCAGCGGGAGAGAGTGGGGGGGGCGGGGAAGGGGCCGGTGAAGCCAACCCCGGAGGGCTTCTCAGCACCCGTCCCATCCGGCGGCCATTGAGATGTTCAGCGCAATGCGGCCGGAGACCCAGGAGGTGCGAGCGGCGTCTGCTCCACGCATGGCGTGGATCTACGGATCTGTCCGGACGAGCAAGCCCCTCTGTTGAGGGGCTGCCCCGACAGGGGCGGGGAGAGGCAGGCAAAGGGAGGGGCCCATTCGTTGCGTAGCAACGCATGGGGCGAAGCGCGCGCAGCGCACTTCGCTTCCCGCGCCAGATAAATGAAAAAGGCTGCCCAGAGGGCAGCCTTTTTCATTTATCTGGCGGAGAGAGGGGGATTGTCGGGTGCATCCCTGCACCCGATCCCGATGCGCGTTGCACATCGGGACCAGCCTGCGGCTGTCCGGTTCTGCTCCTGCAGAACCGTCGAACCCCATCGGGGCTTCTCACCCGCCATCCCGTCCGCCGCACAAACGCAGAAGGGCCACCCTGTGGGCGGCCCTTCTGCGTTTGTCTGGCGGAGAGAGGGGGATTCGAACCCCCGAAGCGCGGTTTAGACGCTTACACACTTTCCAGGCGTGCTCCTTCAACCACTCGGACACCTCTCCGGATTCCCTGCCATCGGCAAACGCCTCAGCAGGGGCGCAGATTCTAGCGGGCGCCGCGCCCGGACACAAGCACCGTGTTTCAGGGGGAGGGGGCTGGACAGGCATGGCACAATGGAACATCCGATGGAAGACGGTGGCCTGATGTCCTATCTCGTGCTTGCCCGCAAGTGGCGTCCGAAGCGTTTTGCCGAGCTGGTGGGCCAGGAACACGTGGTCCGTGCGCTCAGCAATGCGCTGGACAGTGGCCGGGTCCACCATGCGTTCCTGTTCACCGGTACCCGCGGCGTGGGCAAGACCACCATCGCGCGTATCTTCGCCAAGTCGCTGAACTGCGAACAGGGCACCAGTGCCGACCCCTGTGGCCAGTGCGCAGCCTGCCTGGACATCGACGCCGGCCGCTACATCGACCTGCTGGAAATCGACGCCGCGTCCAATACCGGCGTGGATGACGTGCGCGAAGTGATCGAGAACGCCCAGTACATGCCCTCGCGCGGCAAGTACAAGGTCTACCTGATCGACGAAGTGCACATGCTGTCCAAGGCGGCGTTCAACGCGCTGCTGAAGACGCTGGAAGAGCCGCCGGAGCATGTGAAGTTCCTGCTGGCCACCACCGACCCGCAGAAGCTGCCGGTTACCGTGCTCAGCCGCTGCCTGCAGTTCAACCTGAAGCGGCTGGACGAGGACCAGATCCAGGGCCAGATGACCCGCATCCTGGCCGCCGAGGAGATCGAGTCCGATCCCAGCGCCATCGTGCAGCTGTCCAAGGCCGCCGATGGCAGCCTGCGTGATGGCCTGTCCTTGCTCGACCAGGCGATTGCCTATGCCGGTGGCGCCCTGCGCGACGACGTGGTGCGCACCATGCTGGGCACCGTGGACCGCACCCAGGTGGCGGCCATGCTGGATGCCCTGGCCGACGGCGAGGGCGCGCGCCTGCTGCAGGTAGTGGCGGCGCTGGCCGAGTTCTCGCCCGACTGGAGCGGCGTGCTGGAAGCGCTGGCCGAGGGGCTGCACCGTATCCAGGTGCAGCAGCTGGTACCGGGTGCGGCTGCCGCCGCCGAAGGTCTGGACGTGGCCGCCTTCGCTGCCCGCCTGCGCCCGGAAGTGGTGCAGCTGTGGTACCAGATGGCGCTCAATGGCCGCCGCGACCTGCCGCTGGCGCCGAGCCCGCGCGCAGGCTTCGAAATGGCCGTGCTGCGCATGCTGGCCTTCCGCCCGGCGGCCGCAGTGCCGCCGGTCCCGCGTGCGGTCGACCCGGCCGCAGGCGCTGCCCCGGCCGGCAATGCACCCAGTGGCGGTGGTGCCGGTGGCAGCCAGGAGGCCGCTCCGGCCGCCGCTGCCTCGGCCCAGGCCCCGGCGGCGCCAGAGCAGGTGAGCGCCGCAGCGCATACCCCGTCGCCGCAGCCCGAGCCGCCGCCGCGCGAACCGGAGCCTGAACCGGAACCGGAACCCACCCCGGAACCTGAACCGGTGCCGGTGGAAGAACCCGAAACCCCCACGCCGGTGAAGGCCGAGATTGCCGCGCCGCCGGCCGGAGCGAGCGAGGATCTGCCGCCGTGGGCGACCGAGGAGGCCGAGGCCGCCCACGCCCGTGATGCGTCGCTGGCCGCCGCGCATGCCACCCCGGAGGCGGCCATGGTCGCCCCCTGGCACGAACCGCCGGCGCCGGCACAGCCCGCCGAGGTTGCCGAAGAGCGCGCGTTCCAGCCGGAAGGCATTGCCATTGCGCCCGCACCGGCGGCCGCCGACCGTGGCCCGCAGGAAGCGGTGGGCGAACTGGCCAGTGCCGAGGACTGGCTGGACCTAGTGGCCGGCAGCGGCCTGAACGGCCCGTCGCGCCAGTTGGCCGCCAACGCCGCCTTCATCAGTTGCCAGCAGGGCACCTTGAAACTGGGGCTTTCGCCCGGATTTGAATACCTGCGCTCCGAGCGCGCGCTGGCGGCGCTGGGCGAGGTGCTGGAAAAGGCCCTGGGTCAGGCGCTGCGGATCGTGGTCGAGACCGTGGAAACCGAACACGTACCGGCCGAGACCCTGCACCAGCGTGCCGACCGCCAGCGCGGCGAGCGCCAGCAGGCCGCCGAGGCCACCTTCATGGACGATCCGGAAGTCCAGCTGCTGATCCAGCAGCACGGCGCCCGGGTCGTTTCCGATTCCATCCGTACTTTTGACGAGTAAGACGACATGCGCGGGAACATCGCCCAACTGATGCAGCAGGCCCAGAAGATGCAGGAAAACCTGCAGAAGGCCCAGGAAGAAATCGCCAGGATCGAAGTGACCGGCAGCGCCGGTGGCGGCATGGTCAGCGTCACCCTTACCGGTGCGAAGGAATGCCGCAAGGTGCGCATCGACCCGTCGCTGACCAGCGATCCGGAAATGCTGGAAGACCTGATCGCGGCTGCCTTCAACGACGCGTCCAACAAGATCGACGCCGAATCGAAGTCGAAGATGGGCTCGGCCACGGCCGGCATGCAGCTGCCGCCGGGCATGAAGCTGCCGTTCTGATACCCGTAGCGTCGAGCGTGCTCGACTGGTCCTTCCGTAGCGTCGAGCTTGCTCGACGGCATGCGTGAATCAGTCGAGCATGGCTCGACTCTACAACACCCTTCAGTCGAGCAAGCTCGACTCTACAAAGCCTGCCGCCGTGTCCGCACCTCTGCTTGAACAATTGATCGATGCGCTGCGGGTGCTGCCGGGCGTGGGCCAGAAGACGGCCCAGCGCATGGCCTACCACCTGCTGGAACGCGAGCGCGAGGGCGGCCAGCGCCTGGCCGAAACCCTGGCGTTGGCGGTGGAGCGCATCGGCCACTGCGCGCAGTGCCGTGATTTCAGCGAGAGCGAGGTGTGCCCCACCTGCGCCAACGGCAGCCGCGAGCGCAGCCAGCTGTGCGTGGTGGAATCGCCGGCCGACCGCCTGGCCATTGAAAACGCCACCGGCTTCCGCGGCGTCTACTTCGTGCTGCAGGGGCGCTTGTCACCGCTCGATGGCGTGGGCCCGCGCGAGCTGGGCCTGGAACAGCTGGAGCAGCGCCTGGCCCAGGGCGAGGTGCAGGAACTGATCATCGCCACCAGTGCCACCGTGGAAGGCGAAGCGACCGCGCACTACCTGGCGCAGTTGGCGCGCGTCCGCCAGGTGCGGCCCAGCCGCCTGGCCCAGGGCCTGCCGCTGGGGGGCGAACTGGAATACGTCGATCGCGGCACCCTGTCGCACGCCTTCGGCACCCGCAGCGAATTCCGCGACTGATACGCGGCCGGGCAACGCCTGCTATCGCCGGCCTACAATGCGGGGCATATCCCGCCGAGGCCGACCATGAGCAGCGAAACCCTCTTCAGCAAGATCATCCGCCGCGAGATCCCGGCCACCATCGTCTACGAAGACGACGAGGTGCTGGGCTTCAAGGACATCGCACCGCAGGCGCCGGTGCACGTGCTGTTCATTCCGAAGAACGAGATCATTCCCACGCTGGATGACCTGCAGCCGTCGCAGGCGCACCTGATCGGCAAGCTGGCGCTGGCCGCCGCGGCCTACGCGCGCAGCGAGGGTTTGGCCGAAGACGGCTACCGCATCGTGATGAACTGCCGCGAGCATGCCGGACAGACCGTGTTCCATATCCACATGCACCTGCTGGCCGGCGCGCCGCTGGGCCATTTCGGTACGCCAGGGCGTTGAGGCAACCGCATCCACGCGTGGCCAGGGCGATGGCACGCGTAAAAAAGGCCGCCCTGGGGCGGCCTTTCCGTACTTACCACCAGCCCCAGCGGCCGTAGCCCCAGTACGGGCCCGGGCCCCACGGGCCATATGGACCGTACGGGTAGGGCACCACATCCACCTGGCGCTGTTCCGGCCACAGGTAGATCACATCGGCGGCCAGCTTCGGCAGGCGGTAGTCGTAATCACCGATGCGCGTATTGGAATAGCCGTCGATCTTGCCGATGAAGGTCACATCGCGGCCGGCTTCGAACACGGCCGGGTCGTAGAAGCCGGCGCGGCAGGCAATGAAGCGGCCGTCGCTGGCGTCCGACGAGGTGGTGTTTGGACGGCCACTGCCATTGAGCGGGCGCGAGATCATCTGGAAGCAGGTCTCGCCCTGGCCGGGCAGGGTTTCAATGATGCGACCGCCCCAACGGACCGGCGTGCCGACCTGCTGGGTGGCGACCGAATCGCGCGGGGACACCAGGCTGAACTGTCCCTGCAGCGGCTTGGGTGCCGTTGCGCAGGCCGACAGGGCCAGCGTGGCCACGGCAGTAAGAAGGAACTTGGTTTTCATTGGGAAGCTCCGGAAGACGGGCGATGCCTGCGCAGGTCCCGCAATAATGCGGCGAGGTCGGTGCGAGTGCCAGCGTAACGCGCGTCAGCGAAACGCTGGCTGAGTGCCAGCAGGGCAGGATCAGGGTGCTGGGCATGCACGCGGCCGGCCCAGACCATGGGGGGCTCGTGCGGTTCGCGGCCCAGGCCGCGCCGCGCGTAGCGCCGGCCCAGGCGGTGCCAGGCGCGCAGCAGGGGATCGCGCTCGCGCTCGCCACGTGCCAGCAGCCAGGCCATCCAGGCCAGTGCCAGCAACGCGGCCGTCACGAACCCAGCCAGCAGCTGTCCTGGCCCCAGATCGTCCAGCCCCAGCGGCTGCAGCATCTGCTGCTGGCGGCGTGCGTCGAAGGACAGCACCAGATCGTTCCAGCCGCGGCGCAGCCAATCGCCCACCTGGCCGATCTGCAGCCAGCGCTGTTGCAGGTCGGTGTCGGCGCCGGCCTGCAGGCGGTCATCCAGCGTGTCCAGGATCCGTTCCGGTGCCACCGCGGCGGTCGGGTCCACCCGCACCCAGCCCTGCTGCGGCAGCCACACTTCGGCCCAGGCGTGGGCGTCCATGCGGCGCACCACCCAGTAATTGCCGATGCGGTTGCGGGTACCGCCAGCGAAGCCGGTCACCACCCGCGCGGGAATGCCGGCGTTGCGCATCAGCACCACGAAGGACGAACTGAAGTGCTGGCAGAAGCCGGCCTTGTAGTCGAACAGGAAGGCATCGACCGGATCGCGCCCGGCCACCGCGGTTTCCAGCGTGTAGGAGAAGTCAGTGGTGATCCAGGCCAGCGCCCGGCGTACCACGGCGGCATCGTCATTGCCGGCCTCTTGTCGCCACTGCCGGGCCAGGGTAGCGGTGCGCGGGTTGAAGCCTGCGGGCAACTGCAATGCTGCGCGGCGCTGTTCGGCCGACAGCGTGGCATCGAAGCGGCGTGCTGGTGCCGATTGCAGGCGCCAGCGGGTCAGTGCGCTCAGGCGGCGGTCGCTGGACAGGCTCATGTCCGCATCCAGGCGGGCACCGGCCGGTGCGCTGCGCGGCAGGTCCAGCGCCACCAGCTGGCGGCGGTCGGTGGGCTCGTAATCGATCTGGTAATCCCAGCCGGAACCTGTCTGTTCCACGACCGCCGGCGTGCGGAACTGCGCGGCGGGATCGCGCCGCCACACGTGGCCATCGAAGCGGGTCATCACCGGGCCGCGCCAGTAGCGCTGTTCCGCCGCTGGCGCTGCACCGAAGAACTGCACGCGCAGGGCGGGCGTATCGTCGGCCATCAGGTCCAGCCACTGGTCCGGCTCCATCGTGTCGGACAGCCCGGGCGTGCCGACGGCGCGATCGGGAATGCCCCACAACGGCGTGGCCAGGCGCGGGAACAGCCAGAAGCAGGCCAGCGCCAGCGGCAGGCCGATCAGCAGCAGTCGGCCAACGCCGTGCAGCTGCCCGCGCAGCGGCACCGGCGCGCTATGGCCTTCGCCCTGGGCCAGGCGCTGCAGCGCCAGCAGGCCGGTGATGCCGGCCAGTGCCGCCAGCGCGGTGGTCAGCGGCCCCTGGTCGAGCAGGAAGGCGGCAAACGGTGCGAACAGGGCGAAGCCGATCAGGCTGCGCGCATCACGCAGGCTGCGCAGCTCGCTGGACTTGATCGCCAGCATCGCCGCCAGCAGCGCGCAGCCGGTGTCGCGGCCGGGGCGCATGGCGCCCATCTGCCAGACGATGGCGCCCAGCATGGCCAGCACCAGCAGCACGCGCACCGGCATCGGCAGCACCCGACGCTGCGACAGCAGGGCGGTCAACACCGCGGCGCCGGCAAACAGCGCGGCCAACAGCGTGGGCAACTGCAGCAGCAGCGGCAGCAGGGCCAGCGCTGCACTGGCCAGCGTCCAATAGCGCGCGTTGCGATCGATCAGGGGCGCGGTGTCAGTCATGCGGCAACAGGGCCAGTGCGCGCAGGCACAGATGGTGGTGGCTGGCGCCCTGGCCGGGGCCGAGCGCGGGCTGGCCGGGCAGCAGCAGGGTATAGCGGCGGCCTTCGCGTTCGGCCAGGTCGACCCAGCGTGCCAGCCGCGCAATGCGCGCTTCGCCGGCCATCGGCGCCAGGGCGCGCCAGTCCAGCATCACCTCGATGCCGACCGGCTTTTCGTATTCGCGTACCAGCAGGCTGTCGCGCCGCGCCGAATGTTTCCAGGCAATGCTGCGCGGTGGGTCACCGGCGCGGTACGGGCGCAGCTGGTGAAGTTCCTCGCCGCTGGCATGGGCACGGGTGTGCAGCGGGTCGCTGCCGCGCTCGGGCAGGGCCGGGCCCTGTGCTTCGGCGTGGGGGTAGACCAGCAGCGGTTGTTCGGGCCAGACCCACGACCAGGCCCGCACCAGGCCCAGCGGCTGGGTGCTGGACAGGCGCACGCGTGGCAGGTCCAGCCAGCCGCGCCGCTGCGTGGGTACATCCAGTTCCACTTCGCCGCGGCCCTGCGCCGGCAGGTCGGTCCAGGCCTGGCTGTCGCCCAGTTGCAGGTGCAGCCCGTGGCGCGCACGCGGGTCGCGCACGGAAAGATCGATGCGTAGCCGCAGCGGTTGCCCGGCTGCGACCGGCTCGGCGGCGATCGCATCGACCTGCACGCCGGACAGCTGCAGGTGCGCGGCAATCGCGCTGGCCACCGCGGCCGCTGCCAGCAGCAGGGCCAGCAGCAGCGCCGGGTTGTTGTTGTAGTTCAGTGCGCCCAGCAGCATGGCCGCCAGCAGGGTGGCCACGAACAGGCCGAAGCGCGTGGGCAGCACGTAGATGCGGCGGCGGTCCAGCCGCTGCGGCAATACCTCCGGCGTGCGTGGGCGCGCCAGCAACTGCAGCCGTGCCCAGCGCGAGGAGACGTTCAATCGACCGCCACCGTCTGCAGGATCGCCCGTGCCAGGGCCGGGCCGGCGCTGGATTCGGCTTCGCCCATCAGGCGGTGGCCGGCGACCGCGACGAACAGGGTCTGCACGTCTTCGGGCACCACATGGCCGCGGCCCAGCAGCAAGGCATGCGCCTTGGCCGCGCGCAGCAGGGCCAGGCCGGCGCGCGGTGACAGGCCCACGCGCACGCCTGCATGCTGGCGGCTGCGGGTCAGCAGCGCCTGCACGTAGTCCACCAGGGCATCGCTCACATGGATCTGGCCGACCGCTTCGCGCAATTGCCGCACCTGGTTGTCATCCAGCTGCGGCACCGCACGTGCAATCAGGTCGCGGCGGTCGGTGCCGCGCAGCAGCTCGCGCTCGGCCTGCGGGCTGGGATACCCCATGGCCAGGCGCAGCAGGAAGCGGTCCAGCTGCGAATCGGGCAGCGGGAACGTGCCCGACAGATCCACCGGGTTCTGTGTGGCGATCACGAAGAACGGGTCCGGCAGGGTATGCGTCTGCCCGTCCAGCGTGACCTGCTGTTCGGCCATGGCTTCCAGCAGGGCGCTCTGCGTGCGCGGCGGCGCGCGGTTGATCTCATCGGCCAGCAGCACATGGGTGAACACCGGGCCGGGATGGAACTGGAACTGGCGGCTACCGGCGTCGTACACCGACACGCCCAGCACATCGGCGGGCAGCAGGTCGGAGGTGAACTGCACGCGCTGGAAGCCCAGCCCCAGGCTGCTGGCCAATGCGTGCGCCAGCGTGGTCTTGCCCAGGCCGGGCAGATCCTCGATCAGCAGATGGCCGCCGGAAAGCAGGGCAACGAAGGCCAGGCGCACCTCCTGCACCTTGCCCAGCACCAGCGCGTTGACCTGGTCCTGCGCATTGCGCAGGGACTGTCGCAGTTGATCGGTTAGCATGCTGGGCATGGGGGACGAAGCTGTCATGATCGTCTCACGTTCGGGAACCCATCGATTCTATCCATAGAGCAATGCAGGGCGAACAGCGCGCACGCACGATATTTGTCTGGTTATGGACGCTCGTCACAGCGGCCAAGCTGGTCGTGGCCGCACGGCTGCCCCTGTTCGTCGATGAGGCGTTCTATTGGCAGGAGGGCCAGCACCTTGCGGCCGCCTATTCCGATCTGCCCGGCCTGACCGCGTGGCTGGCACGGCTGGGCGTGGAAATCGGTGGCCATCATGTGCTGGCGCTGCGCCTGCCGTTCCTGGCCATCGGTGCGTTGCTGCCGTTGCTGGTTTCGCGCGTGGCCACGCGCTGGTTCGGCGCGGTGGCCGGTTGGCAGGCCGGCAGCCTGACCTTGTTGATGCCGTTGTCGGCCACGCTGGGCCTGCTGGCCGTGCCCGATGTGCCGATGGCGCTGGCGGCAGTGCTGTGCCTGGACGCCGGTGCGCGCCTGCTGCGCAACGTCGATGCCTCTTCGGCGGTGAAGCTGGGCCTGGGCCTGCTGATCGGCGCACTCAGCCACTACCGTTTCATTGGTGTCATCGGCGTGGGCTTCATTGCCCTGCTGGCGCTGCCGCAAGGGCGGCGGATGCTGGCCGACCCGCGTGTGTGGGTGGCGCTGGCTGTGGGCGTGCTGGCCTGGCTGCCGCTGCTGGCCTGGAATGCCGACAACCACGATGCTGGGCTGAAGTTCCAGGTGGTGGAGCGCCATCCCTGGGCATTCGAGTGGCGCGGGCTATGGTTCCTGGTGATCCAGCCGATGCTGGTCACGCCCATCCTGTGCATTGCCATGTGGAAGGTGGCGCTGGCCGGTACCCGCAGCGGTGGCGGTGCGCGCGTGCAGTGGCGCTACTTCGGCCTGGTGGGCGGCGTATCCACGCTGGCCATCTTCGTGCTGGGCTTCTTCACCGATGTGGAGCGCATCAGTTTCCACTGGCCGTTGCCGGGCTACCTGGCCCTGCTGGTGGCGGTGCCGGTGGTACTCAACGGCTGGCCGCGCGGCCTGCGCCGCACCGGCTGGTGGCTGGCGGGCGCAGGCATGGTGCTGGCGTTCTCCTATTACCTGATGGCGTCCTCGCCGGGCCTGCGCGAACAGCTGGCGGGTAACAAGTACTACCCGCGCAATTTCGCAGGCTGGCAGCCGCTGGCAGCGGCGGTGCGCGAAGAGCTGGCACAGATGCCGGAAGGCACCAGGGTGCTGGCCGGCAACTTCAAGGTGGGCGCCGAGCTGGGCTTCCAGCTTGGCGATGGGGATATCGCGGTGCTGCCGCACCCGCTCAACGACAAGCATGGGCGCAGCGCGCAGCTGGCGCAATGGCAGTTGCTGCACGATGGCACGCGGCAGCAGCCGATGCTGCTGGTGCTGTCGCCCAGCGACCAGCGCTACCGCGACCTGCTGCAGCGTTACCACGCGGTGTGCGAACAGGTGGGGCCGTTGCCGCCGCCACGCGTGGTCAGCAGCGATCACGGCTTCCAGCGCTTCCTGTTGTTCCGCCTGCCGGCGCAGCGCGTGGACGCGCCGTGCGTGGCCCCGGCGATGGCGTGGCTGGATGCGCCGTCCAATGGTGATGTCGTTTCCGGCACGCTTGCGGTGAAGGGCTGGGCCTTCAAGGACGGTGTCGGGCTGTCGCGGGTGGAGGTGCTGCTGGACGGCCAATCGCTGGGCGATGCCCGCTATGGCCGCGAATTCGACATCCGCGCCGCCTGGCCGGGCACCACCGATCCCAGCCACCCGCACGTAGGCTTCGATGCCAGCGTGGATACGCGCGCGCTGGCGCCCGGCCGGCATTGGCTGGGCCTGCGTCTGCATGGCCGCGACGGCAGCGTGGAGCAGTGGCAGGAACAACCGTTCGAGGTTGCCCCGTAACGCGCAATGTCGAGCGTGCTCGACCGCCGGGTGCGTAGGGTCGAGCTTGCTCGACTGCTTTGCCTGTAGAGTCGAGCCATGCTCGACTGATCGGTACATTCAGTCGAGCATGGCTCGACTCTACATTCAGTCGAGCAAGCTCGACGCTACCAATGTGGGGTCACGGCACGGCGAAGCCGGCCTTCCGCAGCAGCCCGCACAGGGCGATCAGGGGTAGGCCGACCAGCGCGGTGGGGTCGCGGTTGTCGATCGCCTCGAACAGGCTGATGCCCAGTCCTTCGCACTTGAAGCTACCGGCGCAGTCCAGTGGCTGCTCGGCCGCGACGTAGCGGGCGATCTCGTCCTGATTGAGAACGCGGAAGCGGACCTCGGTCACATCCACGGCTGCCAGCTCGTCTCCATCACGCGTGAGACTGATGGCGGTATGGAAGCGCACGGTTTTCCCGGACATGGCGGCCAACTGCGCGCAGGCGGCGTCCACCGTGCCCGGCTTGCCCAGCGGCAGGCCGTCCAGGTCGGCCACCTGGTCCGAGCCGATCACCCAGGCGCCGGGGTGGCGCGCGGCCACCTCGGCAGCCTTGGCGGCGGCCAGGCGTACCGCCAGCGCGGCCGGTGCCTCGCCGGCGCCCGGGGTCTCGTCCACGTCCGGGCGTGCGCAGTCGAAGGGCAGGCCCAGCCGTTGTAGCAGCTCGCGGCGGTAGCGGGAGGTGGAGGCCAGCAGCAGGGCGGACATGCGATAATTCCGGGGCAGGGCGGGGCAGTCTGGCCCGGCGTGAAGGCCCACAGCAAGCCCCGCCCGGCGGGGTATTTGACAGCGGGCGGGCTGATCCTTAGTATTCAGCGGCTTATGTCCGCGAACGTGCCCGAAACGCTGGATGCTTGGCGGATGGTTGTAGCGCGCAGGCGCTTCGACGGCCAGGTCTCTTTGGCTGAATTGACCCGCCTGCAGGGCTTGGTCGCCGATACCGACGGTGAGTGCAGTTACTCGCTTGAATTCGGTCGCGACGAGGTCTTGCGGGTATCCTATGTGGAACTGACCATCGATACCGCGTTGCCGCTGACCTGTCAGCGCAGCATGCAGCGATTCCTGTTGCCGGTGAAGATGACCCAGAGGCTTGGCCTGATCCGCGACGAGGACGAGGAATCGTCCCTGCCGGAAGAGTACGAAGCGTTGCTGGTGCCGGAAGATGGCCAGCTGCGTCCGCTGGACCTGGTCGAAGACGAGTTGGTGCTGGCGGTGCCGGTGGTGCCGTTGTCACCCGACGGTGAAGCCGTCGACCGGGACTGGGCACCAAGCGAAGAAGAAACGAAGAAAGCCAACCCGTTTGCGGCGTTGGCGGCCCTGAAGAAAGAATAGAAGCATTAGCAGCCGGATTGTCGTCGGCGGCTGCGGCGAAAGCGAAAGTGTGCTGGGCGCTGGCGTCCTGCGCGACGATACGACGAAGCAAAAACGAACCGAGTTTGGAGCAATCCCATGGCTGTCCAGAAATCCCGTGTCACCCCGTCCCGCCGCGGTATGCGCCGTGCGCATGACGCCCTGAGCGCCAAGCAGCTGTCGACCGACCCGACCACCGGCGAAGTGCACCTGCGTCACCACATCACTGCTGACGGTTTCTACCGCGGCAAGAAGGTCATCCAGACCAAGACCTCGGCCGTCGAAGAAGATTGATGTGCCGGGAAGGCCGCTGCCTGCGGGCAGCGGCCTTCGCCTTTCTTCCCGGGTGTGCCGGTGATCGGCGGCCCGCGCAACAGGAAACATGATGAGCAAGCGGATCTACTCGAGGATCGCGGGCACCGGCAGCTATTTGCCGGAAAAAGTCCTGACCAACGCCGACCTGGAAAAAATGGTCGAAACCTCGGACGAGTGGATCCAGACGCGCACCGGTATCCGCGAACGGCACATTGCTGCCGAAGGCGAAACCACCAGCGATCTCGGCTACCAGGCCGCGCTGCGTGCGCTCGAAGCGGCCGGCATCGATGCCAGCCAGCTCGACATGATCGTGGTGGGTACCACCACCCCAGACCTTATTTTCCCGTCCACCGCGTGCCTGATCCAGGCCAAGCTCGGTGCATCGGGTTGCCCCGCTTTCGACGTGAACGCCGCCTGCTCGGGCTTCGTGTTCGCGCTCAGCGTGGCCGACAAATTCATCCGTTCCGGTGATGCCCGCCACGTGCTGGTGATCGGTACGGAAACCCTGACCCGCATCGTTGACTGGGAAGACCGCACCACCTGCGTGCTGTTCGGCGATGGTGCCGGCGCGGTCGTGCTCAAGGCCGACGAAGAGACCGGCATCCTCAGCACCCACCTGCATTCGGACGGCAGCAAGAAAGAGCTGCTGTGGAACCCGGTGGGCGTGTCGGTCGGTTTCAAGGGCGGCGCCAACGGTGGCGGCACCATCAACATGAAGGGCAACGACGTGTTCAAGTACGCCGTGAAGGCGCTGGACTCGGTCGTGGACGAAACCCTGGAGGCCAACGGCCTGGACAAGTCCGACCTGGATTGGCTGATTCCGCACCAGGCCAACCTGCGCATCATCGAAGCCACGGCCAAGCGCCTGGACATGTCGATGGACCAGGTGGTGGTCACCGTCGATCGCCACGGCAACACCTCCTCGGCCTCGGTGCCGCTGGCGCTGGACGCCGCCGTGCGTTCGGGCAAGGTCGAGCGCGGCCAGCTGCTGCTGCTGGAAGCCTTCGGTGGCGGCTTCACGTGGGGTTCGGCTCTGCTGCGCTATTGATAGCGTCAGTTACGACAACGTGAATCTGTCGTTACGGCCCCTCTGGGGCCGTAACGCGTTTAGGAGAACCGTCATGGTTGAGCCCATCGTGATTGAAGGGCAGCGTGCCTGGCTGAAGCAGTACGGCAAGGGAAGCCGCGCACTGGCCCTGGGCCTGCTGAACTTCGTCGCCCATCGTTTCCAGCTGGACGCGCTGCGTCCGCCGCCGCACCGTGGTGGTGATGCCGCCCGCGAAACCGAAGCGCGCCGCCTGGGTGAACTGCATGCGCAGGGCATCAACGTGCCCGAAGTGATCGGCAGCGGCCACGCCGCGCTGGTGATCGGCGACAACGGCAGCTCCTTCAATACCTGCCTGCGCGAGGCCGACGCGGCCGGTCGCGACCGCCTGGTGGCTGCCGCCATGCAGGCACTGGCCGAGGCACATGCGCGCGGGGCCTATTTCGGCCAGCCGCTGCCGCGCAACCTCACCTGGGACGGGCAGAAGGTGGGCTTCATCGATTTCGAGGAAGACCCGCTGGAAGTGATGGACCTGGCCGAGGCGCAGGCCCGCGACTGGCTGATGTTCGGCTACGGCGTGGCCAAGTACTACGGCGACCGCCCCGAACGCCTGCAGGCGATGATGGCCGAGGCCATGAACAGCGTGCAGGGGCCGGTGCGCGCCCACGTGCATTCGGTCAGCGGGCGCCTGCAGGGCCTGGCCCGGGTCTGCATGAAGATGGGGCGCTCGGCGCGCGCGTTGGCGCATTCGATCTTCATCACCCATGGTGCCACCACGCTGGGCCTGATCATGGTGGTGGGGCTGTGCATGGACTTCTTCGCCGACGGCGAGCTGGACATCCTGCAGCTGTTCTGCTGAAGGCGGGCAGGGGTCAGGGCCCTTTTCCGGAGGAAAAGGGATCCGGCCCCGCCATTGCTCCATACGCCGTGCATACGCGCACGTACAGACGGCACGGGGAATTCACCCTTATCATGGCCCGCTTCGATTGCAACAAGCGGATGACCGCGTGACCGTATCCACCCTCGCTTTTGTCTTCCCCGGTCAGGGCTCGCAGTCCGTGGGCATGCTGGCCGAACTGGCCGAGCTGCACCCGCAGGTGCGTGAAGCCTTCACCGAAGCATCCGATGGTGCCGGTGTCGACCTGTGGGCGCTGTCCCAGGGCGGCCCGGAGGAAATGCTCAACCGTACCGAATACACCCAGCCGGCGCTGCTGGCCGCGAGCATCGGCGCGTGGCGCGCCTGGCATGCCGTGGGCGGTCCGCGTCCGTCGGTGCTGGCCGGCCACAGCCTGGGCGAGTACACCGCACTGGTCGCTGCCGGCGCGCTGAGCCTGCACGATGGCGCCCACCTGGTGCGCCTGCGTGGCCAGCTGATGCAGGAAGCCGCGCCGGCCGGCGTGGGTGCCATGGCCGCCGTGCTGGGCGCCGAAGACCAGCTGGTGCTGGACGTCTGCGCCGAAGCCGCGGGCAGCCAGGTAGTGGTGCCGGCCAACTTCAATTCGCCGGGCCAGATCGTGATCGGTGGCGACGCCGATGCGGTGGACCGCGCGCTGGCGCTGCTGGCCGAAAAGGGCGTGCGCAAGGCGGTCAAGCTGGCCGTCAGCGTGCCCTCGCACACCCCGCTGATGCGCGAAGCCGCCAACCGCCTGGCCGAAGTGATGGCCGGGCTGTCCTGGCAGGCGCCGCAGCTGCCGGTGGTGCAGAACGTCGATGCCAAGGTGCACGACGGCGTCGATGCCATCCGTACCGCGCTGGTGCAGCAGCTGTACCAGCCAGTGCAGTGGACCGGCTGCGTGCAGGCCCTGGCCGCCCGTGGCATCACCCAGATCGCCGAGTGCGGCCCGGGCAAGGTGCTGACCGGCCTGGTCAAGCGCATCGACAAGACCCTCGATGGTCGCTCGATGGCCACCCCGGGCGATTTCGAAACCGCCCGCGAGACGTGGTCGGCCTGATCCCCCTGTTCCTGCCGACCGTGCCGGTGGCCGCTGCAAGCGGCACGGGTGCGGCGGCCGCCCCAGCCTGAGGAAAACATCATGAGCAAGCCCCTGCAGGGTGAAATCGCACTGGTCACCGGCGCCAGCCGTGGCATTGGTGCCGCCATCGCCGATCTGCTGGCCGCCCAGGGCGCCACCGTCATCGGCACCGCCACCACCGAATCCGGCGCCGCCGCGATCGGTGAGCGCCTGGCCGCCCACGGTGGCCACGGCCGCGCCCTGAACGTGACCGATGCGGCCGCGCTGGACAGCGTGCTGGACGGCATCGCCAAGGAATTCGGCGCGATCTCGATCCTGGTCAACAACGCCGGCATCACCCGCGACAACCTGCTGATGCGCATGAAGGACGAGGACTGGGCGTCGATCATCGACACCAACCTCACCAGCGTGTTCCGCACCAGCAAGGCCGTCATGCGCGGCATGATGAAGGCGCGCAAGGGCCGCATCATCAACATCGCCTCGGTGGTGGGCGTGACCGGCAATGCCGGCCAGGCCAACTATGCCGCCGCCAAGGCCGGCATCATCGGTTTCAGCAAGTCGCTGGCCAAGGAAATCGGCTCGCGCGGCGTCACCGTGAACGTGGTCGCGCCGGGCTTCATCGACACCGACATGACCAAGGCGCTGCCGGAAGAAGCACGCACCGCCCTGATCAACGACATCGCCCTCGAACGCCTGGGTTCGCCGGAAGACATCGCCCATGCGGTGGCCTTCCTGGCCAGTCCGGCGGCCGGCTACATCACCGGCGAAACCCTCCATGTGAACGGCGGCATGTACATGCCGTAAGCAAGGGGCGCAGGGATTGCGCCGCAAGTGGTTGATCTGCGAGGATTTTTGCTGCAATGCAAGGTCGCGCCGGTTTCCACTACACTATCCCACGGCCATCGCCTTTGATGGCGACCATTTTTGAACCACAACTCCATCTGGAGCGAGATCCCATGAGCACCATCGAAGAACGCGTCAAGAAAATCGTCATCGAACAGCTTGGCGTCAAGGAAGAAGAAGTCACCAACAGCGCATCGTTCGTCGATGACCTGGGCGCTGACTCGCTGGACACCGTCGAGCTGGTGATGGCCCTGGAAGAAGAGTTCGAGTGCGAAATCCCGGACGAAGAAGCCGAGAAGATCAGCACCGTGCAGGCTGCCATCGACTACATCAAGGCCCACGTCAAGGCCTGATGTCAGACGGCCGTGCGCGTGCGGGCTCCGGCTCGCCGCGCACCGCACCCCATGGGGCCGCAGTTGCGGCCCCGTGTGTTTGAGCATCACATCGAAGCAAACCGTGTTACCCGTCGAAAACGTGCGGGTCAGGAGAATCAGCAATGAAGCGTCGCGTCGTCGTAACCGGCCTGGGTATCGTCTCGCCGTTGGGCAATGATCTGGCCAGCAGCTGGGAAGGCATCACCCACGGTCGTTCGGGCATCGGTCCGCTGACCAACGTTTCTGATGCCTACCTGGAACGGTTCACCACCAAGATTGCAGGTGAGGTCAAGGGCTTTGACATCACCGCCGACAACCCGTTGTTCGGCAAGTACCGGGTCAGTGGCAAGGATGCCAAGAAGATGGACCCGTTCATTCATTACGGCCTGGGCGCTTCGTTCATGGCCCTGCACGATTCGGGCCTGGAAATCACCGAAGCCAACGCCGAGCGCGTGGGCGCCATCGTCGGCGCCGGCATCGGCGGCCTGCTGGGCATCGAAGAGCAGACCATCGAATTCCACGAGGGCAAGAAGATCTCGCCCTTCTACGTGCCCAAGACCATCATCAACATGCTGCCGGGCCAGCTGAGCATCATCGCCGGGCTGAAGGGCCCGTCGTTCTCGGCCGTGTCCGCCTGCGCGACCTCCAATCATTCGATCGGTACCGCGATGCGCATGATCCAGTACGGCGATGCCGACGTGATGGTGGTCGGTGGCGCCGAGCGTGGCTCCTCGCCGACCGCGCTGGGCGGCTTCTGCGCCATGAAGGCCATGAGCACCCGCAACGATGCCCCGCAGCAGGCCTCGCGCCCGTGGGACAAGGACCGCGACGGCTTCGTGCTGGGCGACGGTGCCGGCATCCTGATCCTGGAAGAGTACGAGCACGCCAAGGCGCGTGGCGCGAAGATCTACTGTGAGCTTGCCGGCTTCGGCGCCAGCTCCGACGCGTACCACATGACCGCCCCGGCCGAGAACGGCGAAGGCGCGGCGCGCTGCATGACCATGGCACTGAAGGACGCCGGCGTGACCCCGGACCAGGTCGGTTACCTCAACGCCCACGGCACCTCCACGCCGCTGGGCGACCTGGGCGAAACCATGGCCATGAAGACCGCCTTCGGCGACCACGCCTACAAGATGATGGTCAGCTCCACCAAGTCGATGACCGGCCACCTGCTGGGTGCCGCCGGCGGCGTGGAAGCGATCTTCTCGGTGATGGCGCTGCAGGACAACATCATTCCGCCGACCATCAACCTGGAACAGCCGGGCGAAGGCTGCGACCTGGACTACGTGCCCAACGAAGCACGCCAGGCCAAGGTGGACGTGGTGATGTCCAACGGCTTCGGCTTCGGCGGCACCAACGGCACGCTGATCTTCAAGCGCGTCTGACCGGCGCGCGGTAGAGTCGACCGTTGGTCGACTTCGCCGTTGTGTAGAGTCGAGCCATGCTCGACTTCGCCGTTGTGTAGAGTCGACCGTTGGTCGACTGAACGTGCAATCCAGTCGAGCATGGCTCGACTCTACATGCGAAGAAGCCGCCGCAAGGCGGCTTCCGTGCATCTGAACCCCTGAACTGGCCGCCATGACCCACGCACCGCTGATCCACCCGCTGCCGCACCCGATCGACCTGCTGGCCGTGCAGCAGCACGCCCCCGCGCACTTCCCGCTGCTGATGGAGTCCACCGCCTCGGGTACCGCGCAGGGGCGCTGGAGCCTGCTGCTGGCCGCGCAGGGCGACCAGCTGCGGATGGATGCCGATGGCCAGGTGCGTGACCAGCACGATGCGGTGCAGCCGGGCACCTTCCTGCAGGTGCTCGACCGCGCCTGGCAGGCCGAGCGCTTGCCGCACGACGGCAGCCATAGCCTGCCGTTCCGCGGTGGTTGGGCACTGATGCTGGACTACGAAGTGGCCAGCCAGATCGAACCGGTGCTGCCGGCGCGCGCGCGCGACGATGGCCGGCCCACCGCGCTGGCACTGCGTTGTCCGGCTGCGCTGCTGCACGACCACGAAGCGAACGCCAGTTTCGTCATTGCCGAGGCTGATCAGCAGGCCCTGCTGGACGCGCTGGTGGCACAGGCCGCGGCTGCGCTGCCCGAAGCCGGGCAGGGCTGGCAGCCGCCGCAGTCGGTCGGCGAAGACCCGCCGCAGCGCTTCACTGATGGCGTGCGCCGGGTGATCGATTACCTGCGCGCCGGCGATGTGTTCCAGGTGAACCTGTCGCGCCGCTGGAGCGCGCAGTTCGCCGCGCCGGTCAGCCCGCAGGCGCTATATGCGCAACTGCGTCGTGCCAACCCGGCACCGTTTGCCGGGCTGTTCAGTGCGCACGGCCGCCATGTGGTCAGCTCATCGCCGGAGCGCCTGGTATCGGTGCACGCCGGCCATGCGCAGACCCGGCCGATTGCCGGCACCCGCCCGCGCTTCGAAGGTGACGACGATGCCGCGCGCATCCAGGAACTGGTCGGCCACCCCAAGGAGCGCGCCGAGCACGTGATGCTGATCGACCTGGAGCGCAACGACCTGGGCCGCATCTGCCTGCCCGGCACGGTGGTGGTCGATGAACTGATGACGGTGGAGAGCTACGCCCATGTGCACCACATCGTCAGCAACGTCAGCGGCCATCTGCGCCCTGACGTCACCCCGGGCGAAGTGATCGCCGCCACCTTCCCCGGCGGCACCATCACCGGCTGCCCGAAGGTGCGCTGCATGCAGATCATCAGCGAGCTGGAACAGGTGCCGCGCGGTGCCTACACCGGCGCCTTCGGCTGGCTGAACCGCGACGGCGACCTGGACCTGAACATCCTGATCCGCACCGCCGAAGTGGACGGCAGCGAGGTCAGCTTCCGTACCGGCGCCGGCATCGTGGTCGATTCGGACCCGGACAAGGAACTGGACGAGACCCGCGCCAAGGCCCGCGGCCTGCTGCGCGCGTTGGGCCAGCAGGGCTGACCGGCCGGGGTCAGATCCCTCGCGCGGCGCGCGAGGGCTCTGACCCCCGGCGACGCCGCCGCCGGGCGGCACTGGCACACACCCCCATCATGACCCCGCGCCACCGGGCACGGTATCCTGCACGGCGGAATCGCATTCAGAGGTAGTCCATGGCGGGAGCCAAGCGCGGGTGTCTGTTCGTGGTAACGCTGCTGCTGGTGCTGGCCGCCGTGCTGGTCGGTGCGGGCGCGTGGTTCTTCCACCAGCAGAGCCAGTTCGCCGACCAGCCGATCAGCCCGTCTACCGACAGCGTGGTCATCGCCAGCGGCGATGGCCTGAACAGCGTGCTGCGCAAGCTGCGCGACGCCGGCGTGGACGAAGGCCAGGACACCCAGTGGCAGCTGCTGGCGCGCCAGCTCGATGCCGCCGGCAAGCTGAAGGTGGGCGAGTACGCACTGGACAACAAGCTGACCCCGCGCGAACTGCTGCTGCGCATGCGTGCCGGCAAGGTGCTGCAGCACCGCGTCACGATCGTCGAAGGCTGGAACATCCGCCAGGTGCGTGCAGCGCTCAAGCGCGCCGATCCGCTGCTGCACACCACCGATACCCTGGATGACGCTGCCCTGATGCAGCGCCTGGGCTTCGGTGGCCAGCACCCGGAGGGCCGCTTCCTGCCGGAAACCTACGTCTACCAGCGTGGTGACAGCGACCTGGACGTGCTCAAGCGCGCGCACGCGGCGATGGAAAAAGCCCTGGACGAAGCCTGGGAAAGCCGCGCGCCGGATCTGCCGATCAACACGCCCTACGAGCTGCTGACCCTGGCCTCGATCATCGAAAAAGAAACCGCGCTTGCCAGCGAGCGGCCGCAGATTGCCGGGGTGTTCATGCGCCGCCTGAAGATCGGCATGCGCCTGCAGACCGACCCGACGGTGATCTACGGCATCGGCACGGCCTACGACGGCAACATCCGCCGCCGCGACCTGACCACCGACACGCCCTACAACACCTACACGCGTGCCGGGCTGACGCCCACCCCGATCGCCATGCCCAGCCGCGATGCGCTGATGGCCGCCGCGCAGCCCGCACCGGGCGATGCGCTGTACTTCGTCGCCGTGGGCGATGGCAGCGGCGCGCACGTGTTTTCGCCCAGCCTGGACCAGCACAACGCCGCCGTAGCTCGCTACCTGCAGCAGCTGCGCCAGCAACGTTCCAAGGAGACCCCGGCGCAATGAGTTCCGCGCTGCTTCGCCACCCGCGTTTCGTCAGCCTGGAAGGCGGCGAGGGCGCGGGCAAGACCACCGCAATCAACGCCATCCGCGATTGCCTGCGCAGCCATGGCCACGAGGTGGTGCTGACCCGCGAACCGGGCGGCACGCCGCTGGCCGAGCGCATCCGCGGCCTGGTGCTGAAGCCCGATGCCGAGATCGCCGCCGAACCGCTCAGTGCCGAGGCCGAACTGCTGCTGGTGTTCGCCGCGCGTGCGCAGCACGTGCGCCAGGTCATCCAGCCGGCACTGCAGCGCGGTGCCTACGTGCTCAGTGATCGCTTCACCGATTCCAGCTACGCCTACCAGGGCGGTGGCCGCGGCCTGGACCCGCAGTGGATTGCCGATCTGGAGCGCCGCGCGGTGGGCCTGCTGCCGGGCCTGACCCTGCTGCTGGATGTGGACGTGGCCGTGGGCCGCGCCCGCGCCAACGGCCGCGATCTGTGGCCGGACCGCATCGAAAGCGAGCAGGACGATTTCTTCCAGCGCGTGCGCGAAGTGTTCCGCAGCCGTGCCCAGCAGGACCCGCAGCGCTTCGCCCTGGTCGATGCCGGGCAGGTGCAGGAACGCGTCGCCGCCGATGTGGTGGCGCGCGTAGAGCAGTGGCTGCAGGCGGGGCAGGGCGCATGAGCACCTTCTCGCCCTGGCAGCAGCGCGCCTTCGACCAGACCGTGGCCGCGCTCGATGCCGACCGCCTGGGCCATGGCCTGTTGATCTGCGGCCCGGCCGGGCTGGGCAAGCGCGAAGTGGCGCTGGCCCTGGCCGACCATGTGCTGGCCCGCGGCGATGCGTCCCACGCCGCACGCACGCGCCAGTTGATTGCCGCCGGCACGCACCCGGACCTGCAGCTGGTCAGCTTCATTCCGAACAAGAGCGGCGACAAGCTGCGCACCGAGATCGTGATCGAGCAGGTGCGCGAGATCACCAACAAGCTGGCGCTGACCCCGCAGTATGGCGTGGCCCAGGTGGTGATCGTCGATCCGGCCGATGCGATCAACCGTTCGGCCGCCAACGCGCTGCTGAAGACGTTGGAAGAGCCGCAGCCCGGTCGTTACCTGTGGCTGATCAGCAGCGACCCGGCGCGCCTGCCGCAGACCGTGCGCAGCCGTTGCCAGCGTCTGGAATTCAAGCTGCCGCCGCATGACGAAGCCTTGGCCTGGTTGCTGCAGCAGGGCCACAGTGAATCGGCCGCACGCGAAGCGCTGGAGGCGGCGCGTGGCCATCCCGGCCAGGCCGACAACTGGCTGCGCGAAGACGGCCTGAGCCTGCGCCGCGAAGTGGGGCGCGAGCTGGAACAGCTGGCCGCCGGCAGGACCGGTGCGGTGGAGCTCGCGCAGAAATGGTGTGGCGATGACAACGCGGCCCTGCGCCTGCGCTTCGCCGCCGATCTGGCGCTGGCCCAGGCCAGCACCGATGCCTTGACCACGCCGGAGCGATTGCACAAGCTTGCAGCCTGGTTCGATGCGGCCAATCGCACCCGCGACCTGCTGCGCACCACGGTGCGTGCAGATCTGGCGGTGGTCGAGCTGCTGCTGGCCTGGAACAAAGTCAACGAGCGGCCTGCCGCAAGGGGTAACCGATGAGTGCCAGCAACGCCCGCCAGGGCATCCTGTCCCTGGCCGTGAAGGACAAGGCCGCGCTGTACAGCGCGTACATGCCATTCGTGAAGAACGGCGGCATCTTCGTGCCCACGCCCAAGCGCTACTTCCTGGGCGACGAAGTCTTCCTGCTGCTGACCCTGCCCGATTCCAGCGAACGCCTGCCGGTGGCCGGCAAGGTGATCTGGGTCACCCCGGCCGGCGCACAGGGCAACCGCACCGCCGGCATCGGCGTGCAGCTGGCCGACGGCCAGGAAGGCGAGACCGTGCGCCACAAGATCGAAACCCTGCTGGCCGGCCTGACCAGCTCGGACAAGCCCACCCACACCATGTAAGGCGCCGAACCTCGAAACACCCGAGATCCCGCCTTTTCGTAGAGTCGAGCTTGCTCGACTGCTCCTCCTCTGTAGCGTCGAGCCATGCTCGACGACAGCTCGACGACAGGCCTCAAAAAGCCCTGTGAACACAAATGTGAAAAAGTGTTGACGGCCTCAAAAAAGCCCCTATAATGAGCGGCTCAGCAACACACCGGGCGGTTAGCTCAGCGGTAGAGCATTGCCTTCACACGGCAAGGGTCACAGGTTCGATCCCTGTACCGCCCACCATGTTGCAGAACGAAAGAAGCCTCCAGGAATGGAGGCTTTTTTGTTGGCTGTAATCCGGATCAGCGGCCGATGGGCCGTGTGCGCTTGCCCCTCGACGAATGAGTGGCTTAGATTCAGTAGCGCAACCCTATGCCTTCATCAGGAACGTCCCGGATTCTTCGCATGTACGCGGTCCTTTGTCATGGCCGCAACGGTGGTGATGGCTATTGTGGGCTGCACATCATTATCTGACTTGGGTTCGCGCACTGTAGAAGCGGGCAGGAACCGGGGCGTGAGTGCGATGCTGGAGGAAATCCATGCGTCCCGGAAGCCGGTTGGATTCGAACAGTTGGATGTAAGTGCCATCGTTAGCCGCTATTTGCCGGCGGGGATGCCGCGCGCTGATGTGCTGGCTGCGATGCGGCAACATTCCGGAGCCCGGATCATCGAGGAGTCGCCCGTGACCTTGATTGTTCGCGATGACCAGGGCAAGGCGATGCTGGATCCAGACGCGCGCTCGGTGGTCATGACGTTCACCTTCGATGGCGCAGGCAAGCTTGCGCAAGTGCAGGCGGTGCACCTGAAGCATCAGTAGCGGAGCTTTCGTCACCTGCGTCATCGCTGGAGATGACCGTCCGATGTTCGAGTCTGTCCGCGATTCGGGCGGTGATGTGGAAGTTGGAGGCCCCTCACTTCTCAGTGCATATGAAAAAACCGGCGCGGAGCCGGCTTTTCCATTTTCGAGTGATCAATGGTCCGAACTTCGGCCATGTCCAAAGATCGACAAATGGATGCAGAGCTTCCGGGGCCTGGGCGCGATGGCTTGCTCAGAGATCGCAGCTGTCCCTGACAGGCGTCGAGCCAGATTCTGCGCGGAGAGGATCTGGATCAAGGCAAAGAACACGGACGCGCTCAGTCCGCCAAGCAGTACAGCACAGTAGATCCAGACAAGGCGCTGGGCTTTGACTTCCTCGTCGATCAAGCTGGAAAGCTCAGGGTCATTGAATACCTCGCACAGAATCTCCTGGTCTCGGCTGCTGGGCCAACTGGACGTCCCGTCGTTGCCTGGCCGCGTGGCATCCTTGCAGAGAGCATCCTTGTAGATGGTGGGATTTCCTTTGCGGATGCCTTCGCGTGGGGTGACATGATCGGCAGACAGCCAGATCTCGGTTCCCGTCTCCTTGAGTGATGTCATGAATTCCTTGTCGGTAGACATGCCGACGAAGAAGACTGCGGGCGTGAACAAGGCAAAGGCGAGCGCAAAAAACACGGGGGCGTGCCACGGGCGCGGCAGGGACTTCTCTCGCATCTTGAGCTCGGCGATGTTGAAGGCTTTGCCGGCTCGGCTGATCAGTGACAACGGGACATCGTGGGCGAGGCCAAACGCGATGATCCGCTCGGCCTCTGCGGCTGTTTGCGCCTTGATGCCAGTGCTGAATCGGAACGCGAACAGTGAGGATTCATCCAGGATGTGCTGGTTGATTGCATCGTGGGTCAGGTCCCGTCTTGAGACAAATAGCCGGATCAATCGCAGCCTTATGTGATGGAGCGACTCCGCGCGGTAGCAGAGATACATGAGGCCTAGAAGAATCAGCGCAGGCCCTAACGTTCCGGCTGCGATACTGAACTTGGGTATCTCAAACAGCATGCTTCACTGATCCATGTTGAAGGGTGTTCAACGGGATCGGCTGAGGTGGGTCAAACTTTACTTGTGCGATGTGAGACTGCTCAGCTACGCGGCTGATCATGACACCTCGCATCATGCAGCTCCACCCGAACACGCTGCGCGAGCTGCCGCGCAGCAAACAACAACCCATCGCGATGGCCATCGCCCAGATGTTCGTGCGGCTGCCCCTGCACACGCGCACGCTCGTCGGCATGCAGCAACTCCAGTGCAGTGGCCAGCGCGGCCAATGAGCGGCTGATCGAGGCCACGCAAGGCGCACTGAGCATCTGCGCAGCGCAAGCCTGGCCGTCCTCCGCATCACCGATGCGGATCGCCTGCAGCTGGGCAAGGAACAGGGATTGATCCGTGGCGGGCGAGGCGTCGCGCAACGCGCACTCGATTTCTCGGGCAATGTCGTCGGGCACGTCGCTGGCGATATCGCCGATCAGCGCGTGCAGGCGGGGATGGAGGCTGGATCGATTGGTCATGGCGAAACCCTCACTGGCGTATGGCCACCTTCTGGAAGAAAGGTGGCGGACGGTGCGGGTTGGCGTACCAAGGCAAACAAGCTTCAGGGGAGAAGAAGGCCTGGCGGATCTACTGATCCCCACGCACCGGCCGCCATTGGAGGCAGTCGGTGCATTCTCGCTGCTGCGATCAATTCCGCAGCCCCTAAATCTTGTTTGTTTATTCGAGACGCCAATCCCGACCAAGGCAACGTGCCCCGGCAGGCCGAGCATCGGCGCGTTCCAGCACGAACGTCACTGAGGAAAGTTGCCATTCCGCAGAGGATTTCACTTCTGTGAGCAGCACCACACACCACCTGCGCACGCGATCACCAATGGCACCAGCTCTCGTTCAACACACCACACACGCAACGCACCAGTACCCAGCGTCACCCGGTCGTTCGCGTCACTCCCCCAAAAGCCAATCTTTACAACCGTTTTAAGACGGATATGTCGCAATTGCCCCTTCGGCACGACATCCCACGCGGATAGCGTTGTCACCAGACGTTTTCAACACGCGAGGGAGTGCCGATGTCTGCCCACTACGACAGCATGGTCGATCAGTACGTAGCCTATGCGGGGGCTTCGCCCACGCGCCCCATCGAAGTGCGCACCCTGCTGCAGTTGGCCGGCCCGCTGCAGGGGCGCGACGTGCTGGACCTGGCCTGTGGCTCGGGTTACTACGGCCGCGTGCTGCTGCGCCATGGCGCGCGCAGTGCGGTGGGCGTGGACCAGTCGCAAGGCATGATCGACTTCGCCCGTGCGCTGTCGCGGCACAGCAACGACGACATGCAGTTCCACACCCGTGACGTGCTGGACATGGCCGACATCGGTACGTTCGACATCGTGGTGGCGGCCTGGCTGTTCAACTACGCCGACTGCCCGGCCACCCTGCAGGCGATGTTCGCCGCGGTGGAGCGCCACCTGAAGCCCGGCGGGCGGCTGGTGGTGCAGACCTTCAATCCCGATTACCGGCTGGCGCTGGGCGACTACGCGCAGTACGGGGTGAAAGTGCTGGAAGAACAGCCCTGGCAGGACGGTGCGCGGCTGCGCCTGCAGTTTCCCGGCACGCCGCCGGCGCAGGTCACCAATTACCGCTGGCCGCGCACGCACTACGAAGAGGCCGCGGTGCTGGCCGGTTTCGCGCGACCGCAGTGGCACGAGCCGCAGCTGGATGCCGAAGATGTGGCGCGCCACCACCTTGGCTACTGGGACGACTACGTGCACAACTGCATGTCGGTGAACCTGCTCTGCCAGCGCTGAGCGGCACCGCTCAGGACGGACGGGGGCGGGGCGCGCCGCAGGGGGTGGTTGCGACCTGCCTCCCTCCGTCCCCTTGCGTGTGCTTGGGTATGCTGGGGCGCCCTTTCTGCGTGTGCCTGCCATGAACGAACGACGTACCGCGCTCATTTCCGCCCTGCGCAGCGCCGGCTGCAGCGACCCGGCCAGCTGGGCCGACAGCGAACTGCGCGAAGACATTCCGCAGTTCGCCCGCTTCCTGGTGCTGCGCGACGTGCATCGCTTGGCCGACGATGTGGACTCGGCGCTGGCCGAAACACTGTTCGATCGCGACGATCTGGCCGACACCCTGCAGGCCCTGCGCAGTGCTGTGCCGGCCGTCGCGCTGGAGGCGTTCCTGCGCGCCTATGGCCAGGCGCTGGGCAACAGCTTCGTGATGGCGGTGGACGAAGGCCCGTCGATGCGCGAAGACGGCATGCCCGGGTGGGTACTGATGGAAACTGACGCAGATGACACGCCCAGCGGCCGCTTGATCCAGAGCCTGCACGAAGACTATCTGGACATCGCAACGTCCGTCGCGCCGTAGTCTGCGGCGCCCGGCTTCCGTTCGCGCGCTACCGGCCGTCTCGCCGGGTGATACCCGGAACGGCCATGATGGCCCCCCGTGAATGTCATCTGCGCTCGGCTATGATGGACGTCGAACTGAAGTGAGTACGCATATGGAAGTACGACTCACGCGCGAGCAGGTGCTCGCGCTGGCGCCGGATGCGGCGTCGGCCAAGGCCGGTGCTGCGCTGGCCATCGATGGCAAGTGGGGCCTGCTGGGCGCCGATGCCGAAGCCCTGTGGGGCGAATGCCAGGGCAGCGGTTCCAAGCCATACCAGACCCAGGTGGACCTGGCCGCGCTGGTCAGCCGGTGCTCGTGCCCCAGCCGCAAATTTCCGTGCAAGCACGGCCTGGCGTTGCTGCTGCTGTACGCATCGGGCAACCCGCGCTGCGTACCGCAGGCGCGCCCGGCGTGGGTGGATGAATGGCTGCAGGGTCGCCGCGATCGCTCCGCGCGCAAGGAAGCCGCCGCCGAAGCCGCGGCCAGCGCGCCGCCGCCCGACCCGCAGGCCGTGGCCGCTGCCGCCGGCAAGCGCGAGCAGGGCCGCTGGGCGCGCATCGAGGCCGGTGCCGCTGAGCTTGAACGGTGGATCGCCGACCAGTTCCGCCAGGGGCTGGCCAATCTCCCCGCCGATTTCGATGCCGATGCGCAGCGCATGGTCGCGCGCATGGTCGATGCGCAGGCGCCGGGTCTGGCCAGCCAGCTCGATGCTGCACTGGGCACCGGTACGCGCGGGCTGGCGCAGCTGGGTGAACTGGCCCTGCGACTGGGGCTGCTGCAACTGCTCACCCAGGCCGTGCCGCGCCGCGACAGCCTGACCGCTGCTCGCGTGGCCGACCTGCGCGCCGCGCTGGGCTGGCCGCTGGAACGCGAGAGCGTGCAGCGCGACGGCGAAGCCGTTGCCGACCGCTGGCACGTGCAGGGGCAACGACTGATCGAACAGGCCGGCAATCTAACCGAACGCCGGGTCTGGCTGCAGGGCCTGGACAGCGGGCGCACTGCGCTGCTGCAGGAGTTCAGCCACGGCGGCCGCGGCTGGGACGCGCAATGGCTGACCGGCTGCGTGCACGCGGCAACGCTGCACTTCCATCCCGGTACGGTGCCGCTGCGCGCGCTCGCCAGCGATGTGCAGGCCGCCATGCCGGGGCCGGCCAGCGCACGGCCCGATACGCTGGAATCGGCAACGCAGCCGTATGCCGACAATCCCTGGTTGCCGCAGGTCGCCCTGCGCATCAGCGACGTACACATGGCCCATGACGGTACGCGCGGCTGGCTGCAGCATGCCGAAGGCGCGTTGCCGCTGCAGTTGCCCGGCCTGCAGGCCTGGTCGTTGCTCGCCTTCGGCGGTGGCCAGGCGCTGTGCGTGATGGGCGAATGGGATGGGCAGACGTTGTGGCCGCTGTCGGCGTGGAATGCGCAGGGCGAGCGTTGGGAAAGGAGTGCCGCATGAACGAAGCCTGGTTGAAACCGGCATTGCTGGGCGTGGATCGACCGCAGGCCATCTGCACCGGTGGCGCGATGGACGACGTGCTGCGGGCCATCGCAGGCGCCGACGACCCGGCGCTGGCGTACAGCCGGCAGATGGGCGTGCTGGCCGCCTGCCGCCGCGCGGCCGCGCCGTTGGCAGCGGCGGTGGCGGTGCCCACACCGGCCCCGCACGATCCGGCGGCCTTGCCAGCCGACCATGGATGGGCGTCGCTGCTGGCCACCTTGTTCAACGCCGGCCATGCCGCGCCGTGGCTGAAGCGCCTGCGCCAGCAGGCCTGTGTGCGCCTGGCTGCGCAGGGTCGGCACCTGCCGGTGGCGGTGCTGCCGGCTGCGCTCGACACGGGCGCCCGCTTCGCCACACTGCGCGATGTGCTGCGGCCGGTATTGGGCGAACGCGGGCGCTGGCTGGCGGCGTGCAACGACGAGTGGCGCTATGCGCTGGGCGGCGTCGCCCCGGCGGCAACGGCGCAGGACCTGGAACAGGTCTGGAACGAAGGAAGCAGCGAAGCCCGCCTGCAGGCGTTCCAGCAGCAGCGTGCGGTCGACCCGGGCGCGGCGCGTGCGCGCCTGCAGCAGAACCTGAAGGAATTGCCGGCGCGCGATCGCGCGCTGTTCGTGGCGGCGCTGGGCAACGGCCTGCACGCCGACGATGAAACCTTGTTGCAGTCTCTGCTGAAGGACCGCAGCCGCGAAGTACGCGCGCTGGTGGGCCCGCTGCTGGCGCGCTTGCCCGACAGCGCGCACGCGCGCTTCCTGCAGGCGCAGATGCAGGGCCTGCTGCAGGTCCAGCGCAGTGGACTGCTGCGGCGTAGCAGCTGGCAGTTGCAGGCGCCGGCGGCGGCCGAAGCGGGCTGGGCCGAGGCTGGCATCGACAGCAAGCGGCCCAATGGCGAATCGTTGGGTGAGCGTGCCTGGTGGCTGTATCAGTTGGCCCGCCAGTGGCCGCTGCAATGGTGGTGCCAGACCCTGGAAAAGACCCCCGAGGAGGTACTGGCCTGGGCGCAGAAGACCGATTGGTTTGCCGCGCTGCTGCGCGCCTGGATCGAACAGGTGGATGCCGGTGAACCGGCCTGGGTGGAAGCGTTGATCGCGCACAGGGCCAGCTACCACCACAAGACCGCATTGCTGGCGCTGTTGCCGGTGCAGCAGCGTGAGCGCCACTGGCCGGCCACGCTGGCCGAACTGCAGGCGCAGGGCCTGCTGCACACCGTGCTGGACAGCACCGAAGCGGCACAGGTGCTGGGCCCGGCCTATTCGCAGGCGTTGGCCCCGCAGGTGGGCGCGTTGCTGGGCGATGAGCGCCTGCGCTACGACTACCTGCTGCGCGACCAGTTGCTGGAACTGCTGGCCGTGCTGCACCCGTCGGTACTGGCGCAGGTGCAGGTGGCCGAACCGCCGGCCAACGCCACCGAGGCGATGCTGGCCTGCACGCAGCAGGCCCGCGCGGTGCTGCTCACCCGCCGCGCGCTGTACGCACCGATCTGACTGTTTCCCCTTTTCGAATTGCCACTGGAGCCACCATGAGCACGACCGTCCTGCGCCAGCACGCCGAACACCAATACGCCCACGAACTGGAGGAGCTGCGCCGGCAGGACAACCGCCAGCGCCCGGCCAACTGGATGCTGTCGCCGTGGGCGGTGGTGACCTATCTGGTCGGCGGCACGCTGGACAATGGTTTCGTGGTCAGCCCCAAGTACATCGGCGACCGTCGCCTGATGGAAATCGCAGTGGCCACCATCGCCACCGATCGCGCGCTGCTGCTGTTCGGCGTGCCGGGCACCGCCAAGTCGTGGGTGTCCGAACACATGACCGCGGCCATCAGCGGCGATTCCACCCTGCTGGTGCAGGGCACGGCCGGTACCAGCGAAGAGCAGATCCGCTACGGCTGGAACTACGCGCAGCTGCTGGCCAACGGCCCCAGCGAAAAGGCACTGGTGCCCAGCCCGCTGATGAATGCCATGCGTCTGGGCAAGATCGCGCGCATCGAAGAACTCACCCGCATTCCCGCCGATGTGCAGGACGCACTGATCACCGTGCTTTCGGAAAAGACCCTGCCGGTGCCCGAACTGGGCAGCGAGGTGCAGGCCGTGCGCGGTTTCAGCGTGATCGCTACCGCCAACAACCGCGACAAGGGTGTGAACGAGCTGTCCAGCGCGCTGAAGCGCCGCTTCAACACCGTCATCCTGCCGGTGCCGTCCAGCGAGCAGGACGAAGTGGCGATCGTGCTCAAGCGCGTGGCAGAGATGGGCAGCGCGCTGGACCTGCCGGCCGAGCCGCCGGCGCTGCAGGAAGTGGCGCGCGTGGTGCGCATCTTCCGCGAGCTGCGCAACGGCATCACAGAAGACGGCAAGGCCAAGCTGAAGAGCCCCACCGCCACCCTGTCCACCGCCGAAGCAATCTCGGTCATCAACAACGGCATGGCGCTGGCCGGGCACTTCGGTGATGGCGTGCTGCGCCCGGCCGACATGGCCGCCGGCATGATCGGCGCCATCGTGAAGGATCCGGTGCAGGACGCCCTGGTGTGGAAGGAGTACCTGGAAACGGTGGTGAAGGAACGCGACGACTGGAAGGATCTGTACCGCGCCTTCCGCGAACACGCCTGAGCAGGCCCACGCCGATGAGTGAAGGGATTTCCCTGTTCGGCATCCGCCACCACGGCCCGGGCTGCGCACGCAGCCTGCTGGCCGCGCTGCAGGCATTGCAGCCGGAGTGCGTGCTGATTGAAGGCCCTGCCGGCTGCGAAGACCTGCTGCCGCACGTGCTGGACGCCGACATGCAGCCGCCAGTGGCGCTGCTGTCCTACAGCGTGGACGATCCGCAACTGGCGGTGTTCCACCCCTACGCGCTGTACTCGCCCGAATGGCAGGCCCTGCAGTGGGCGCTGCGCAACGGCGTGGCCGTGCGCTTCATGGACGTGCCGGCGGCGCTGTCGCTGGAATGGCGCGCGCAGCCAGCGGCCGAAACGTTGCTGGAAGAGCCCGACGACCTGGACGATGCCGGCACGACCGCACCGGACCCCGCCCACGCCGCCACACCGCTGCAGCGCCCGGCCGATCCGCTGGACTGGTTGGCGCAGGCGGCCGGTCACGCCGACGGCGAGGCCTGGTGGAACTACATGGTGGAAGAGCGCGGTGACGGGCAGGGCCTGTTTGAAGCCATTGCCGAGGCGATGACCGCCGTGCGCGAACATACGCCGGCCTATCCTGGCCAGCGTGCCGAACAGGAGGCCGTGCGCGAGGCGCACATGCGCAGCGCGCTGCGCAGTGCCAGCAAGGAGTTCCAGCGCGTTGCCGTGGTCTGCGGTGCCTGGCACGTGCCAGCCCTGCAGCCGCAGGCGCTGCGCGCGAACACCGCCGCGGCCGACAACCGGCTGTTGAAGGGCCTGCCGCGACGCCGCACGCAGAGCACCTGGGTGCCCTGGACCTACCGCCACCTGAGCACGGGCAGCGGTTACGGCGCCGGCGTGGACGCGCCGGGTTGGTACGACCATCTGTGGCGCAACGGCGGCGTGCATGGCCAGCGTGCGGTGGGCTGGTATGCGCGCGTTGGCCGCCTGCTGCGCGAGCACGGGCTGGACTGTTCCTCTGCACACCTGATCGAAGCGACCCGCCTGGCCGATACCCTGGCCGCGCTTCGCGGTCGCCCGGCGCCCGGGCTTGAAGACATTGCCGATGCCAGCCGCAGCGTCATCTGCAACGGCGATGATGCGCCGATGCGCCTGATCGCCGAGCACCTGCTGGTGGGCGACGTGCTGGGCCAGGTGCCCGCCAGCGTGCCGGTGGTGCCGCTGCAGCGCGATCTGGAAGCGCAGCAGAAGCGCCTGCGGCTGAAGCCGGAGGCGCTGGAAAAGACCCTCGATCTGGACCTGCGCAAGGACAACGATCTGGCCCGCAGCCATCTGCTGCACCGGCTGGGCCTGCTGGGCATCGAGTGGGGGCGGCTGGCGCGTACCGGCCATTCGGCGCGCGGCACCTTCCATGAAATCTGGCAGCTGGCGTGGCAGCCGCACTTCGCGGTGGCGGTGGTGGAAGCCAGCCGCCATGGACAGACCCTGATGGATGCGGCGGGTAACCACGCCATCGGCCAGGCGCGCCGCGCCGATGGCCTGGCCGAGGTATCCGCGCTGGTGGACCGCGTGCTGCTGGCCGATCTGCCGCACGCGGTGCAGGTAATTGCTGCGGAACTGGAGGCGCGCGCGGCCACGGCGGCCGATCCGCTGGCACTGCTGGCCGCCCTGCCGCCGCTGGCCAACATCCATCGCTACGGCAACGTGCGTCAGACCGAAGGCGTGCAGGTGGCACACCTGTTCGACAGCATGCTGGAACGCGCCGGCGTGGGTCTGCTGGTAGCGGTCAGCGCGCTGGACGAAGCGCACGCCGAGCACGCCCGCGAGGTGCTGCTGGCGGCCGATCGTGCCGTGGCGCTGCGCAAAGATGCCGAGCGCAGCGGGCACTGGCGGCAGGCGCTGCAGCGGGTGGCCCTGTCACCGGCCAGCAGCGCGCTGCTGCGCGGCGTCAGCCTGCGCCTGTTGTTCGACAGCGGCACCCTGGATGCGGGCGCCGTGCACGCGCAGCTGCAGCTGCAGCTTTCGGCAGGCGCCACGCCGCTGGAGGCCGCGCAATGGCTCGATGGTTTCCTCAACCGCAACGCCACCGTGCTGCTGCACGATGAGGCGGTGTGGCAGATGATCGATGCCTGGGTGGTGGCGCTGGACGAAGACGCGCTGGTGCGCGTGTTGCCGCTGGTGCGGCGCACGTTCTCGGCGTTCGAAGCAGCCGATCGTCGCGACCTTGGGACGCGTGTGAAGCAGGCGCCGGGCGCGCCGGTGGCGACCACCGCTGCGGCACCGGACTGGAACCGGGCACGCGCCGAACGCGCGCTGCCGATGCTGCGTGAACTGCTGGGAGTGCCCGCATGAGCCTTGAACGAGACGAAACGCTGCCGGCTACCACTTCGCGCGAACAGCGCTGGCGGTTGATCCTGGGCGAGCAGGCCGACGCCAGCTGCGGCGAACTGCCCAAGGCATTGCAGGGCATCGACCAGGCACTGGCCGCGCTGTACGAACCGGATGGCCAGGGTGGCCTGTCCCGGCGCGGTGGCCGCGGTGGTTCGGCGCCCAATGTCGCGCGCTGGCTGGGCGATATCCGCCGCTACTTCCCGTCGTCGGTGGTGCAGGTGATGCAGCGCGACGCGCTGCAGCGGCTGAACCTGACCCAGATGCTGCTGGAAAAGGAGATGCTGGAACAGGTGCAGCCGGACGTGCACATGGTCGCCAACCTGATTGGCCTGAGCCGGGTCATTCCGGCGCAGACCAAGGAAACGGCGCGCATGGTGGTGCGCGCCGTGGTGGATGATCTGCTGGCGCGGCTGGAAGAGCCGATGCGCACGGCGGTCAGCGGGGCGCTGGACCGTGCACGCCGCAACCGGCGCCCGCGCCTGGCCGAGATCGACTGGCACCGCACCATCCGCAGCAACCTGCGGCATTGGCAGCCGGAACTGCGCACGGTGGTGCCGCAGGAACTGGTGGGCTATGGCCGCAAGGCGCGCAAGCCGCAGCGCGAAGTGCTGCTGTGCATCGACCAGAGCGGCTCGATGGCCGCCTCGGTGGTGTACTCCAGCATCTTCGGTGCGGTCATGGCATCGCTGCCGTCGGTATCCACCCGGCTGGTGGTGTTCGACACTGAAGTGGTGGACATGAGCGAGCAGCTGGATGATCCGGTGGACATCCTGTTCGGCGTGCAGTTGGGCGGGGGTACCGACATTCACCGCGCAGTGAGCTACTGCCAGGGCCTGATCCGCGAACCGCACAGCGCCATCCTGGTGCTGATTTCCGATCTGTACGAAGGCGGGGTGGAGGAAAAACTGCTGGCCCGCGCACGTGAGCTGGTCGAATCGGGCGTGCAGTTCATCGTGCTGCTGGCACTGAGCGATGAAGGCCGCCCGTCCTACGACCAGCAACTGGCGGCCAAGCTGGCGGCGCTGGGCGTGCCGTCGTTCGCCTGCACGCCCGATGCGTTCCCCGGGTTGATGGCCGCGGCGATCCGCCGCGACGACATCAACCAATGGGCCGGAGCCAACGGCCTGCTGGCCACCCGCGCCGAATGAGGGTCAGGCCTTCAGCCAGCGTGGCGACACCGCCACGCCCAGGAAGGCCACCGCCACGCCGATGAAGGCGCCCACCAGCCCCACATGGTGGGCGGCGAAGCCGATCAGCACCGGCCCGGCCAGCACACCGGCATAGCCCAGCGTGGTGACCGCGGTGATTGCCACGCCCTCGGGCATGCGGGTCTGGTTGCCGGCCAGCGAGAACAGCGCCGGCACCACGTTGGCGCAGCCCAGGCCCAGCATCACGTAGCCGACCAGCGAGGCCTGCCACGGCGTGACCAGGGTCAGCACCAGCACGCCCGCCGCACCCAGCAACCCGCCCAGTACGATGGCGCGGTGCCGCCCCAGGTGGTCCACCACGCGGTCACCGAACAGGCGCGCCACGGTCATGCTCAGGGCGAAGGCGGCATAGCCCAGGCCAGCCAGCGTCGGTACCACGCCGCGCACATCGGTCAGCAGCAGCGCGCTCCAGTCCAGCATGGTGCCTTCGGCCAGGAACGCCACGAACGCCAGCACGCTGATGAACAGCACGATGCCGCGCGGCCAGGCCAGGAAGGGGCCCTCATGCGCGACCCGTTCGTTGCGCCAGTGGCGCAGGGCGGGCAGGGCGATCAGCACCATCACCGCGCAGCCCACCAGCACCGCCGGCAGCAGCGGCAGCCAGGCCCCCAGCAGCAGCGTGCTGGCCGCACCGACGAAGCCGCCGATGCTGTAGAAGGCGTGGAAGCCGGACATCATCGCGCGCCGCGATTCGCGTTCCACCACCACCGCCTGCACGTTCATGGTGCAGTCCATGGCACCCACGCCGGCACCAAACACGAACAGGATCGCGCCCAGCGCCCAGGGCGAGGACGCCACCGCCAGCCACGGCAGGGACAGGCAGATCAGCGCGCTGGTGGCGATCATCACCGTGCGGCAACCCAGCCGCGCCGCCAGCACGCCGGCCAGCGGCATGGCCAACAGCGAACCGGCGCCCAGGCCGAGCAGGATCAGTCCGAGGGTGGCGTCGTCCACCCCGCTGCGGGCCTTGGCGAAGGGCACCAGGGTGGCCCAGATGGCGGTGGCGAAACCAGGAATGAAGAACGCAGCACGGGTGGCGTGCTGCTGCGCGCGGGGCGAGGAAACAGGCGTCATGGAAGAACCGGGCAAGGGGGTCAGGAATGCGTGGGATGCACGGCAATGCCGGCGGCACGGAAGCGTTCGGCCAGCGCGGCCGGGGCGGAGGTGGTCAACACCAGATCGTCGATCTCATCCAGCGCAGCCACCTGCCACACGCCACGCGCGCCCAGCTTTTCGGTGGTCGCGGCCACGATCACCCGGCTGGCGCAGGCCAGCATCGCGCGCTTCAACGTGGCTTCCTCGCCATCCATCGCCCACACGCCGGTATCGGCATCGACCGCACAGGCGCCGGGCAGGTACACATCGGCGCGCAGCCGCTGCACCTGGGCCAGCGCCTCGGCGCCCACCGCACCGCCGCCCTCGGCCAGGCGGCCGCCGATCAGGTGCACGCGGGTGCCGGCCTGCCACGCCGCCGCCGTGGCGATCTGCGGCGCATTGGTGATGACCGTCAGCGCCAGCGCACCGGGCAGCTGCTGGGCGATGGCCTGGTTGGTCGAACCGGCATCGATCAGCAGCACCTGGCCGGGCTGCAGCAGGGCCACCACGCGCGCGGCCAGTTCGGCCTTGTCGCCGCGGTCCTGGGTCAGCCGTTCGCGCAGCGGCGCCGGCTTCGGTGCCGGCAGCACGGCGCCGCCGTACACACGCTGGCACAGTCCCTGGGCCGCCAGTTCGCGCAGGTCGCGGCGGATCGAATCTTCGGACACGGCATAGCGGCGCGCCAGGTCGGCGGCCACCACGCGGCCCTGCTGACGCAGTTCGTCCAGGATCAGCTGGGTGCGCTGGGCGGGGAGAGTGGGGTCGGCTGTCATGGGTGCGGAGTGTGCATGATCGTGCATCATCGTGCAATTGTGTGCATTCAGCCGCGCGACGGCTGGCACGAATGAGGCCGCGCGATACGCCACGCGTATCGTGCAGGGGTTTCAACGGTATTGGCGGCACCAGGGCCTGCACCGCGATGCTGGGCGGATGAAGCCGATTTCTCTTGTTTCCTTTACGGGCCAGGTTGGACTGGTGACCGGCGCGGCCGGTGGCCTGGGCCTGGCCTACAGCCGCCTGCTGGCCGAGCGCGGCGCCCACGTCGTGATGCACGACATCGGCGCGGGTCTGGATGGCACCGGCAGCGACCCCCAGCGCATCGGCCAGTGCGTGCAGGCGCTGCAGGCGCAAGGCCTGGCCGTGGAAGCGGCCAGTGGTGCGATCGACCAGCGTGAGAGCTGCCATGCGCTGGTGCGCGACATCCTGCAGCGCCATGGCCGCCTGGACTTCCTGATCCACAACGCCGGCTGGGTGGCCTACCAGGGCGTGGAAAGCATCGACGATGCCGCGCTGGAGCAGATGCTGTGCGTGGCCGCCAAGACACCGCTGTGGCTGGCACAGGCCGCATGGCCTGCCATGCGTGAGGCCGGTGGCGGCCGCATCGTGATCACCACCTCCGACCGCGCGCTGTACCCGCAGTACGCGCAGCGCGGGCTGTCGGCCTATGCCATGGCCAAGCTGGCCGCGCAGGGGCTGGTGAACGTGCTGGCGCTGGAGGGGGCCGAACACGGCATCGTGGTCAATGCGGTTTCGCCGGTGGCCAAGACGCGCATGTGGGGCATCGAAGGCGAACCCGACGAACTGCATCCTGCCGCCGTCGCCACCGGTGTCGCGTTCCTGGCGTCCACGCGCTGCCGGCAGGGCGGCTGGATCCTGCGCGCCAGCAATGGCCAGTTCCATGCGCTGCGGCTGCAGGAAGCCGAGCATGTCGCGTATCCGCGCGATCTGCGCGCGGTGCAGGCCGACAGCATCGAGTCGGTGGCCCTGCAGTGGCCGGCGATCGCAAGGCCCAGTGTCGACGCGCGCGGCTGAGCGCGTACCCTAGGCGGGTCTCTTGAACCGGCCCTGCCATGATCGACCTGCGTCTGCTCCGCCAGTTCGTGGCGGTGGCCGAGGAACTGCATTTCCACCGCGCCGCTGCCCGCCTGCACATGTCGCAGCCACCGCTGACGGCCGCCGTGCGACGCCTGGAGGAAGAGCTCGGCGCCGAGCTGATCGTGCGCGGCAATCGCACGCTGGGGCTGACCATGGCCGGCAGGACGCTGCTGGTTGAAGCGCGGGCGACCCTGCTGCAGGCCGACCAGGCGGTGCAACGCACGCGCGAAGCGGCGGCGGGGCAGATCGGCAGCCTGCGCGTGGGTTACGTAGGCAGCGCCCTGTATGGGCGCCTGCCCAGCTTGATCCGGCGCTTCCGCCAGGCCTTCCCGCAGGTGCGCTTGCACCTGCAGGAAGCGACCTCGCGGCAGCAGCAGCATGGGTTGCGCGAATGCAACGTCGATGTGGGCGTGCTGATTCCGCCGATCATCTCCGCCGAACTGCGCCTGCAGCCGTTCGACGTCGATTGCCTGGCCATTGCCTTGCCGCGCGGGCATCGCTTGGCCGCGCAGCCTGCACTGACCGTGGCCGCGTTGGCCGACGAACCGTTCGTGTCCTGGCCCTCGGCCGAAGGCGTCGGCTTCCACGCGCAGGTGCTGGGCCTGTGCACGGCCGCGGGCTTCACGCCGCGGGTGGTACAGGAGGCACATGGCATGCACGCGGTGCTGTCGCTGGTGGCGGTGGAAGCGGGCGTGGCCATCGTGCCGGCCAGCATGGCCGGCTTCCGTCCTGATGAAATCGTCTATCGCGTGATCGAAGGAAGCGCGGCACGTTTCGAACTGCAGTTGTGCACGCGCCCCGAACTGCCCGCACCGGTGTTGCAGCAGTTCCTGGACATGGCGGATGCGGAACATCTGGCGTGATCGACTCGATGCGCGTGGGGACGGTGTCGCGCGCGGCCCGAATCCGCGCGTGTGATTGCCTTCAGCCGCTGCGGCCGGCACGCGCGAAGCGCTGATTCTGCAGGGTCACGACATCGCCTGAGCAGCCGCTGGAAAAACCCCCGCTGTTGCAGCGGCACTTTCCTACAGACAGCCACCGTCGTGCAGGCAAGTCTGTGCGTGCCGGTTCCGTGGGATCGGTTGGGATTGGCGTCCCACAATCAACTCTGGCGCAGCACCGGCGCACGTCACGGACGGCGTGCCTGGCTGCTGCGAAGCACTGTCTGTGGTGGGCGATGTGTGGGGATCATGACGGTCCGCCGGTCAGTCCAGAGTTGTCCGGTACGCCAACCCGCATCGCCCGCCGCCCGTCCGCACCTCGTCGCGGACGTGTCGGTTGCGCCTGCTCGGGGGCAGTGCGCAGCGCGCCTGGGGAGTGGCGGCGGGCGGTGCATCTACGTCACTAGGGCAGCAGCTGGCGCGCCATGCGGAAGATGTCGCTGACGGCATACAGGCCATCGTGCCGTGCCAGGTGGGCGTTGTCCGGCCCGTGTTCAACGCCGCTGGCCAGCAGGCGGAACTGGTGGGCCGGGTCGGGTTGCTGCTGCAGACCGTACAGGGCGTGGCGGTCCACGTAGTCGCGGCCGTCGTTCAGGCGTTCACCGCGGGCGACGACACCCTGCAGCTGTTCCCATGCCAGCGGCGTGTCCTGCGCAATGTCGTAGAACTCCACGATGGGCGCATCGCCGTTGATCTTCAGCACATGGAAGGCATGGTGGCGTCCAGCCACCTGCATGCCCACGACATCGCCAGCGCGCCAGGCGGTATTCGCCTTCGGCACCGACGGGCGCCGTGCCGGCATCAACGGCGCGCTGCGCAGCAACGCTTCGATCTCAGCGCTGCGACGGTGGAAGGTGTCGTTCAAGGCCACCGCCGCATTCAGGGCCGCGATGGCCGTGATCGCATCGCCGGTCAGCCGCGCATCGGTGAAGCCCTGCCGGTGCAGGCACACGGCCAGTGCCAGTGAGGTCTTGTGCACATACAGCGGCGCAACCTCGGCAGGGCCGGCGTGCAGGATGCAGTTCCAGCGCAGCAGCACGGTGTCGATCACCTCCGCGCCGATCTGCGCTTGCGTGCGCTCAGCCGCCTGCGGCCCCAGCCGTGCCCAGTGCGCGCAGCGCTTCACGTCGCTGTCGATCGCTTCGACCAGGTTGGCCGCGGCAAGAAGCTTCAGTACGTCCGGGTGTTTGATCGCCATGCGCCTACGTGTGCTCACTACGGCCGCACAGTCTATCGAGCGCGGAACGGTTGGCGCTGTCATCGTCGCGTCGCCAGGAACTCACGCGGCCTATGCCGCGGTGGGTCTAGGGTTGATCGTCCCCGTCCCCCACGGAGACCTGCCATGTGGCTGCTTGATCATCTCTGGCCCAGCCGCCGACCGCTGCCGACGCCGATGGCGGTTGATCCGCCCTTGCCGCCCCGTCGGCCCTGGCTCAAGCGTCCCGCACGGGCAGGGCGCAGTGGCATGGCGCCATGGCAGAAGATCGGCCCGCCAGCGCGCCGAAGCCGTCACTGAGCGTCGGTGTCGGAGGTCCGGTCGGCCGGATGGTTCACGCCATCGTTTGTCGGAATCAACCCCAACGCGAAGGGATCGATGCCTTCCAGGCAGGCCACGTTGTAGCCGAACTGGTCCGGGTTGGAACGGCGCCGGTGGTGGGTGTAGATGCCACACACGCCACAGAAGTAGTGCTCGGCCACGTGGGTGTTGAACTGGTACAGCCGCAGGTGGGCGTGCCCGCGCAGCACCTGCAGGCCCTGCCGGGTCACGCTGGCCACGATGGCGCCGCGGCGCCGGCACATGGAGCAGTCGCAGCGGCGTGGATCGACGATGCCCTCGGGCAGCTCCAGCTGCAGCTCGACCGTGCCGCAATGGCAGGTGGCGCGGTGCTGCGCCTGCACCGGAACCCCGGCGACCGATGTGATGCCCATGAATGCTCCCTGCACTGTGGTCAGGCCGCCAGTATGCGCTTGCTGAACGCGTTGTAGATGCCAGGGTCAGGTCGCTTGTGGCTAACTAGGCCGCCCCCGCAAGCGACAGGATGCCCGTGAGAGCCGCAGGACGTTGGATGACAGGATGTGCCATGGCGCTGCTGGCGCTGTGGGTAGCCGGCCTGCTGGCCTACCAGTTGCCCGGGCCGGGCTGGCTGTCGGCGGCCGTGGCCGCGCTGTGGCTGGCGCTGGCCGGCTTCACTGCCTGGCGGGTGGCGCGTGGGCGCAGCCCGCGCCGCTGGACGGCCGCGGTGACCGCCTGCCTGGGGCTGGCCGGGCTGGGCTGGCTGCTGCTGACCCCGCGCCAGGACCGCGACTGGGCCGATGATGTGGCCCAGCGCCTGCACGTGGCCTCGTTCGATGGCCGCCATGTGGTGCTGGACAACGTGCGCGACTTCACCTGGCGCAGCGAAACCGACTACGACGCGCGCTGGGTGCAGCGCCGCTACGATCTGGACCAGCTGCGTTCGGCCGATCTGGTGCTGTCGTACTGGATGGGCCCGGCCATCGCCCACACGCTGGTCTCGTTCGGCTTCGACGATGGGCGCTACCTGGTGTTTTCGCTGGAAATCCGCAAGGAACGCGGCGAGGCATTTTCGGCCATCGGCGGTTTCTTCCGCCGCTTCGAAATGACCCTGGTGGCGTCGGAGGAAACCGACATCCTGCGCACCCGCACCAATGCGCGCGGCGAGGATGTGTACCTGTACCGGCTGCACGGCATGGACCGCGCACAGCTGAAAACCCTGTTTGCCGCCTATCTGGACGAGGCGCGCAAGCTGGATGAGAAGCCCGCCTTCTACAACACCCTGACCAGCAACTGCACCACCATCGTGTTCGACCTGGCGCGGCATATCGCACCGGGTCTGCCGCTGGACTACCGCCTGTTGTTGTCGGGCTACCTGGCCGAATACGCGCAGCAGGTAGGCGCGTTGACCCCGGGCGTGCCCTTCAACGAACTGCACGCGAAGGGGCGCATCACCCAGCGTGCGCTGCAGATGGCGCCGGGGCAGGACTTTTCCCGGGTGATCCGCCAGGGCGTGCCGGGTACCGGCCAGGACGAACAGCCATGAGCCTGCGCGCGATGATGGGCGTGGGCCGCCTGCTGCCGGCCGTGCTGGCCACGGTCCTGCTGCTGGGCAGCAGTGGCTGCGCGATGGTGACGGTGAAGCAGGTCGCGTCCAGCGACTCGCTGGTGAACAAGCGTTCGGATGTACTGAACACCGGCAAGCTGAGTCCAGCCTCGCGCGAAACGCTGAGTGCGGCCGGTCTGGACGAAGCGCAGTGCGAAAAGGATTTCCTGGTCTGCCGCAGCACCCTGCTGATGACCGACGACCTGAACGTCGAACAGCGGCTGTCCACCTTGTCCGAGCTGTGGGTGAAGGCGGCGCTGGCGCTGACCCCGAAGAAGCACGTGCAGGGCGAACCGCCGATGAGCGATGCCGCGCTGGATGCCTGGTTGGAAGCAGCGCGCTACGGCTATGCCTATCTGTTCCACAGCGGTCGCTCGCCGTCGGATCGTGCGTTCGAGGATCGCCAGACCCAGGTACGCGATTACTACAACTACGCCGCCGAGAAAGCGGCGGTGGTGCTGTTCACCCGTGCGCGTGCGGCGGCGCTGGCCGGCGAGGACTACACCCAGCCGCTGTCGGCCGGCAGTTGGACGCTGGCCTCGAACTACGGCCAGTTGCAGTTGAAGAGCATTCCCGCGCAGCTGGTACCGGCCGGCTCGGTCAGCTTCGTCGGCCTGCGCAGCACCTACCGCCGTGATGGCTTCGGTGCCGAACTGGTGATGGTGATGGACCCGCCGAAGCTGGTGGCGCCGGTGATCGCCGGCGACGGCCCGCAGGTGCAGGGCAGCGACAGCGGCGCTGGAGCATCGACGCCCCGCCGCGGGCGCGATACTGACGTGCCGGTGTTCAGCGAGATGTCGGCGATCAACGTGACCGCGCTGCTGCGCTTCCAGGGTGAAACGCTGGACGATGTGATGCGCACGCGGCGGGTGGAGCTGGATGCCTATTCGCCGGAAGCCACCGAACGCATCACCCTGCACGGCGAAAGCGTGCCGCTGGCCGGTAACTTCACCGCTGCCTATGGTCTGTGGCTGGCGCAGAGCGGCTTTGCCACGCAGTCGCTGCGTACCCTGTTCGGCCTGAGCGAAGGCATCGGCGAACCGCACATCTACCTGATGCAGCCGTGGGACCCGAACCGCCGCATCATCTTCATGCTGCACGGCCTGGCCAGCAGCCCGGAAGCCTGGGTGAACCTGGCCAACGAGATCATGGGCGACCCCGAGCTGCGCAGCCAGTTCCAGGTGTGGCAGGTCTACTACCCGACCAATGCACCGATTGCACTGAACCGCTACGAGATCGCCACCGCATTCAACCAGACGCTGAAGCATTTCGACCCGCAGGGCAGCGCGCCGGCGTCGAAGGACATGGTCTACATCGGCCACAGCATGGGCGGCGTGCTGGCGCGGCTGCTGGTCAGCGATTCCGGTGAAGTGCTGTGGGACGATCTGCTGGCCAGCTATGAGCTGAAGGGCGAACGCCTGAAGCGCGTGCAGGCCAAGCTGGGCCCGCTGCTGCACTTCAAGGCGCAGCCCCATGTCGAGCGCGCGATCTTCATTGCCGCTCCCCACCAGGGCACCGATATTGCCGGCAACAAGCTGGGCCGGCTGATCGGTCGGCTGGTGCGGTTGCCGCTGACCATCCTGGGCAAGTTCGAAGACGTGTTCCTGGCCCTGGCGCAGGCGGAGCAGCAGGTTGATGGCACCGCCAAGCCGAAGATTCCCAACAGCATCGACAACCTGAAGGCCAGCGACCCGTTCGTGAAAGCCGCCGCGCACCTGCCGATCGAGGCGGGGCTGAAATACCACTCGATCATTGCCCAGCGCAAACCGGAACTGCCGTTGCAGCAGTCCGATGATGGCCTGGTGCCGTACTGGAGCGCGCACCTGCCGGGCGCGCTGTCAGAGAAGGTGATCATTTCCGGCCACAGCGTGCAGGAAACACCGCAGGCGGTGCTGGAAGTGCGGCGCATCCTGCACCAGGACATCGACGAGGTGGGGGTTGTTGCCAAGCCGTGAGGCCTTGGGGTCGGAGCCGTTTTCTGCGAAAACGGATCCGACCCCGGGGTCAGATCCCTTTCCCGCGGAAAGGGCTCTGACCCCGCAGAACCATCACACCCGCCGCGCAACCACGGTAGCGAACACGGCCAGGCCGACGGTGATCGCCAGGCACAGCACATAGCCGGTGTGCGGCGCGGTTTCCACGAACAGGGCGAACAAGGCACCGGACACGGCCAGCGCCGTGGCCACGCACAGCGCTTCGCTCAACTGCAGCGCCGAACTGTTGCGGCCCTGTTCCTGCGGCGCTGACAGCGACAGGGTGAGCACCGACAGGCTGGCGTAGATCAGGCCCATGCCGAAACCGGTCAGGGCCCAGCCTGCCAGCGCCAGCAGCAGCGGCACCGCGTTGAACAGCACCGCCAGGGTGGCGGTGATGCCCACGCTCATCAGCACCGTGCCCACCCGCAGTAGGCGCTGGCGCGACCAGCCGCGCTGCTGGTGGCCCTGCAGCCACGAACCGGCGAACCAGCCCAGCGCACCCAGACTGAGCACCGCACCGGCCCAACTGGGCGAGAGCCCGCGCTCGCGTTGCAGCAGCAGCGGCAGGTACGCCTCGCAGGCGAAGAAGGCCGATGCGGCGACGCCGCGCAGCGCGATCACGCTGGGCAGGCCGCGGCGCAGTGCCAGGGTGCCGTTGGGCAACAGCCTGCGCGCACACCACAGCAATGCGATCAACGCCACGATCATGCAGGCCGCGGCCACGCCGCCGTGCTGCTGGCCGCCCACGTACAACAACAGGGCGGCCAACGCCGCGCCGCCCGCCCAGCGCACGCGGTCGTCGGGCTCGTCCGCGCCCGCAGGGGCTGAAACGCGCGCCGGACCGGCCAGGGCCGGCCGCAGCATCAGCGCCGCCGGCACCGCCAGCAATGGCACCAGCAGGAATACCCAGCGCCAGCCCAGGTGCTGCACGATCAAGCCACTGATCGCCGGTCCCACCAGTGACGGCACGACCCAGCCGGCGGAAAACGCGGCGAACACTTTCGGCCGCAGCGTTTCGGAATAGTGGCGGCCGACCATCACATACAGCGCCACCGAGATGGCGCCGCTGCCCAGCCCCTGCAGCAGTCGGCCAGCCACCAGCATGCCCATGCGCGTGGCCAGCCCGGCAAGCAGCAGGCCCAGCAGGAAGCTGGCCAGGCCCCACCACAGCGGGCGGGCGGGGCCGTCGCGGTCGGCCCAGCGTCCGGCCACGGTCATGCCGACCACGCTGGTGGCCAGTGTTCCGCCAAAGGCCAGCGCATACAGGCGCAGGCCGTCCAGCGCCTCGGCTACGGTGGGCATGGCCGCTGCCACCGCCAGCGCCTCGAAGGCCAGCAATGCAACCAGTACCACCATGCCCACGGTGGTGGCGCGGTGGGCAGGGGACAGAATGGAATCGGCCACGGGCGCTTGCGCCATGGCAACGGGGGAGTTGGTGTTCATCGGCAAACGATAGCAGTGCGGCGCTTGTGTTCACGCTGCGGAAGCGCCAGCATCGCACCTGAACCAAGGTTGAGGTCAAGCGATGGCGGAATCGGAACTGGCGGTGGGCGAGGTGGCGCGACGCAGCGGCGTGGCGGTGTCGGCGCTGCACTTCTACGAGCGCAAGGGGCTGATCAGCAGCCTGCGCACCGCGGGCAACCAGCGCCGCTACGCGCGTGATGTGCTGCGCCGGCTGGCGGTCATTCGCGTGGCGCAGCGGGTGGGCATGCCGTTGGAGGCAGTGGCGCGCGCGTTCGAGACCCTGCCGCAGGGGCGCGCGCCGACCAAGGCCGATTGGGCACGACTGTCGGCGCGCTGGCAGCAGGAGCTGGAAGAACGCATCCACATGCTGCAGCTGCTGCGCGATGAACTGACCGGCTGCATCGGCTGCGGTTGCCTGTCGTTGAAGCGCTGCCGGCTGGCCAACCCGGACGATGTGTTGGGCCAGCGCGGCGATGGCCCCATGCGCTGGGGCTGATCCGTTGCTGCCAGCGCCTACCAGACGGTGAGCGTCTCGCCGCTCTGGATGCCTTCCACCGCGCGCTGGAAGGCCAGCGCGGCGCGCTGCGCGGTCACCGCTTCAAAGCCCGGGAAGTACGGCCCGTAGGCCTCCATCGATTCCACCAGCACGTTCGGGCTGACCACGTTGATGCGCAGCCCGCGCGGCAGCAGTTCCAGCGCAGCAGCGCGAACGAAGCCTTCCAGCGCCTGGTTCACCGCGGTCGCGTTGGCGCCGTCGCGGATCGGCTGCGCGCTGACAATGCCGCTGGTCAGCGTGATCGAACCGCCTGCAGGCAGGTGATGCTGGGCGGCCAGTGCCAGACGCACCTGGCCCAGCAGCTTGTCCTGCAGGCCGCTGTTGAACTGGGCGGCGGTCATGCTCTGCAGCGGGCCGAAGTGCAGCTTGCCGGCGGTGGAAATCACCGCATCCAGCGGGCCGCTCTGCGCGAACAGCTCGGCCACGCTGCTGTCATCGGTCAGATCCACGCGCAGGCTGCCGCTGTTGCGGCCGGCGGTGATGATCTGGTGCTGCTGGCCCAGGTGGCGGGCGACGGCCTGGCCCAGCGTACCGCTGGCACCGACGAGCAGGATCTTCATGGCGACTCCAAGGCGAAGAGGTGAGGCGGCCAGTCTGCGCCGGGATCCATGGGTTTGGTAAGGTAGAAAAGGTTCGCTGATTGCTAATCAGAGGTTTGCAATGGATCTGTTGCGCTGCATGCAGGCGTTCGTGGCCGTGGCCGACCATGGCAGCTTTTCCGCCGCCGCCGAACACCTGCAGGTCTCGGCGGTGATGGTGGGCAAGTACATCCAGCAGCTGGAGGCGCACCTGGGCAGCGCGCTGCTGCAGCGGAATACCCGCCGCCAACGGCTGACCGACGCCGGGGTTACCTATCTGGCCGCTTGCCGCCAGGTGCAGGACCAGGTGCTGCAGGCCGAGGCCGACGTGGCGGGCCTGCAGCGGCAGCCGCGTGGCCTGCTGCGCATCAGCGCGCCCACCACCTGGGGCAGCTGCGTGCTGGCGCCCCTGCTGGCCGGGCTGCTGCGCGCACAGCCGGAACTGAACATCGAACTGGACCTGAGCAACCGCCGTGTGGACCTGATCGAAGACGGCTTCGATGCGGCGATCCGGGTTGGCCCGCTGCCGTCACAGGAACTGGTGGCGCGCCCGTTGCCGCCGTATGCGATGAGCCTGTGCGCGGCACCGGCCTATCTGCGACGTCGCGGCACACCGCGCACGCCCGCCGATCTGGCCGGGCATGACTGCCTGAGCCACCTGGCGTGGCGCGGTGGCCATGGCTGGCAGCTGGCCAATGGCGAACAGGTGGACTGGGAAGCGCGCTTGAGCAGTAATGATGGCCTGGCCTTGCGCGAGGCCGCAGTGGCCGGCGCGGGCCTGGTGCTGCAGCCGACGGCCCTGCTGGCTGCGGAGATCGCCGCGGGGCGGCTGAAGCCGGTGCTGCGCGACTATCTTCCCGAGCCACGGCCGATGCACCTGATCTATCTGCCCGATCGCAGGCCCAGGCCGCGATTGCAGTGCTTTGTGGAGTACGTGATGGAACAGCTGGGGTAGTTCAGGGTCAGGGGTCAGAGCCCTTTGCTGGCGCAAAGGGATCTGACCCCAGATGGATGATCGGTGGGTGCCGACCGTTGGTCGGCACATCGGGATCAATCGTTGGCGGCAGACAATTCCCGCCCACGTTGCTGCGCCGCGCGCAGCGCCTTGCCGACCAGCAGTTCAAACCCATCGGCCTGGAAGCTTTCGATCGCGGCCTGGGTGGTGCCGTTGGGCGAGGTGACCCGGCGGCGCAGTTCGGCCGGGCTCTCGCCGGCTTCATCCAGCATGCGCGAGGCGCCCAGCAGGGTCTGCACCACCAGCGTGCGCGCGGCGTCGGCTGGCAGGCCCTGGGCAATACCGGCCGTTTCCATCGCTTCTGCAAGCAGGAACACATAGGCCGGGCCGCTGCCGGAGACGGCGGTGACCGAATCCATCAGTGCTTCATCGTCGATCCACACCGTGCGCCCGGCGCTGGCCAGGACCTGTTCGGCCTGGGCGTGCTGCTGCACGTTGACCGCGGCGGTGGCATACAGGCCGGTCACGCCGGCGCCGAGCAGGGCCGGGGTGTTGGGCATTGCGCGCACCACCGGCAGGGCACCGCCCAGCCAGCGCTGCAGCTGCGCGCTGGTGATGCCGGCGGCGATCGATACGACCAACGGCGGGTGCTGCTGTGCCAGCCCCTGCAGGCTCTGGCAGACCCCGCGCAGTACCTGCGGCTTCACCGCCAGCAGCCACACGCTGCCCTGCGCGGCCGCATCGGCGGCGTTGTCATGGGTCTGCACGCCGAAATCATCGGCCAGCGCCTGCCGCAGTTCAGCGACCGGTTCGGCCACGTGAATGAGCGCAGGTGCCGTGCCCTGGCGGATCAGCCCGGCGATCAGGCTGCGCGCCATGTTGCCGCCGCCGATGAAGGTGATGGATGCCGCTGCCATGGAACAGTTCTCCTTGCGAATCAGGCCGGGCGCGGGCGCGCGCCGAACAGGGCGGTGCCGATGCGCACCAGGGTGGCGCCTTCGGCGATGGCTTCGGCGTAGTCGCCGCTCATGCCCATCGACAGGGTGTCCACGTGCGGGTGGCCGGCGGCCAGTGTCTCGAAAAGTGTGCGCATGCGCACGAAAGCTTCACGGCGCCGCGCGGCCTCGGGCCACGGCGCAGGAATGGCCATCAGCCCGCGCAGGCGCAGCGACGGTTCGGCGGCGATGGCCTGGGCCAGCGCATCCACCTGCTGCGGGCTGCAGCCGTGCTTGCTGCCTTCATCGTCGATGTTGACCTGGATGAGCACGTTCAGCGGCTCGCGCCCGGCCGGCCGATGGCGGGCCAGTGCGGTCACCAGCTTGGCCCGGTCCACGCTTTGTACCCAGTCGAAATGCGCCGCCACGGCCTCGGCCTTGTTCGACTGCAGGTGACCGATCAGGTGCCATTCCAGCCGCAGGTCCTGCAGCGCCTGCATCTTGGCCAGGGCTTCCTGCACGTAGTTCTCGCCGAAGGCCTGCTGGCCCTGCGCGGCCAGCGCGGCCACGGCCTGTGCCGGCTGGGTCTTGGAAACGGCCAGCAGGCGCGGGGGTGGCCGCCCGGCGGCCTCGGCGGCGTTGTGCAGGTTGCTCAGGATTTCGGGCAGGGGAGTGGGCACGTAACGCGTTCCGGTGTGACAGGAGGCTATACTGCCGCCCGGGGAAAGATCCTTCCAGTCGCAGCCGTTATTGGGGAGTAGCCGCTCATGGATATCGCCGAACTGTTGGCGTTTTCCGTAAAGAACAAAGCGTCCGACCTGCACCTGTCCGCAGGCCTGCCGCCGATGATCCGCGTGGACGGCGATGTTCGCCGGATCAACATTCCAGCCCTGGACCACAAGCAGGTCCACGCGCTGGTGTACGACATCATGTCCGACAAGCAGCGCCGCGATTACGAGGAATTCCTCGAAGTGGACTTCTCCTTCGAGATTCCGTCGCTGGCGCGCTTCCGTGTCAATGCCTTCAACCAGAACCGTGGTGCCGGTGCGGTGTTCCGTACCATTCCCTCGGAAGTGCTGACCCTGGAAGACCTGGCCTGCCCGCCGCTGTTCCGCGAAGTGATCCAGCAGCCGCAGGGCCTGATCCTGGTGACCGGGCCGACGGGTTCGGGCAAGTCGACCACGCTGGCGGCGATGATCGACCACATCAACAAGAACGAATACGGCCATATCCTCACCGTCGAGGATCCGATCGAATTCGTGCACACCTCGCAGAAGTGCCTGATCAACCAGCGCGAAGTGCACCGCGATACGCATGGCTTCAACGAAGCACTGCGCTCGGCGCTGCGTGAAGATCCGGACATCATCCTGGTGGGCGAACTTCGCGACCTGGAAACCATCCGCCTGGCGCTGACCGCCGCGGAAACCGGCCACCTGGTGTTCGGTACGCTGCATACCAGTTCGGCGGCCAAGACCATCGACCGTATCATCGACGTGTTCCCGGCCGGCGAAAAGCCGATGGTGCGCTCGATGCTGTCCGAGTCGCTGCGCGCGGTCATTTCGCAGGCGCTGCTGAAGAAAGTGGGCGGTGGCCGTACCGCGGCGTGGGAAATCATGGTCGGCACCCCGGCCATCCGCAACCTGATCCGCGAGGACAAGGTGGCGCAGATGTACTCGGCCATCCAGACCGGCCAGCAGTACGGCATGATGACCCTGGACCAGCATCTGCAGGACCTGGTCAAGCGCAGCCTGATCACCCGCAACCAGGCGCGCGAGTACGCCAAGGACAAGCGTCTGTTCGAGTAAGGACGGCTTCGGCGCGGCGGCCCGCACAGGCGTGGTCGCCGCATTGACGTTCCGCCATCGACCGATCTCTGGCACATGCCCATTGGGAGCCCGCCATGAACAGCACCGCCAGCACCATCGATTTCACTTCGTTCCTCAAGCTGATGGCGCACCAGCGCGCCTCCGACCTGTTCATCACCGCCGGCATGCCGCCGGCGATCAAGGTGAACGGCAAGATCTCGCCCATCACCCAGACACCGCTGACCCCGCAGCAGAGCCGCGACCTGGTGCTGAACGTGATGACCCCGGCGCAGCGCGAGGAGTTCGAAAAGACCCACGAGTGCAACTTCGCCATCGGCCTGGCCGGGGTGGGGCGCTTCCGCGTCAGCTGTTTCTACCAGCGCAACCAGGTGGGCATGGTGCTGCGTCGCATCGAGACGCGCATTCCCACCGTGGAAGAACTGAGCCTGCCGCCGATCATCAAGACGCTGGCGATGACCAAGCGCGGCATCATCCTGTTCGTGGGCGCCACCGGTACCGGTAAATCCACCTCGCTGGCGGCGATGATCGGCTACCGCAACCAGAACTCGACCGGCCACATCATCACCATCGAAGACCCGATCGAATTCGTGCACAAGCACGAAGGCTGCATCATCACCCAGCGTGAAGTGGGCATCGATACCGACAGCTGGGAAGCGGCGCTGAAGAACACCCTGCGCCAGGCGCCGGACGTGATCATGATCGGCGAAGTGCGCACCCGCGAAGGCATGGACCACGCCATCGCCTTCGCCGAAACCGGCCACCTGGTGCTGTGCACCCTGCACGCCAACAACGCCAACCAGGCGATGGACCGCATCATCAACTTCTTCCCGGAAGACCGCCGCAACCAGTTGCTGATGGACCTGTCGCTGAACCTGAAGGGCGTGGTTGCGCAGCAGCTGGTGCCGTCGCCGGACGGTCGCTCGCGCAAGGTCGCCATGGAAATCCTGCTGGGCACGCCGCTGGTGCAGGACTACATCCGCGATGGCGAGATCCACAAGCTGAAGGAACTGATGAAGGAATCGGTCCAGCTGGGCATGAAGACCTTCGACCAGAGCCTGTTCGAGCTGTACCAGGCCGGCGAGATCAGCTACGAGGATGCACTGCGCTACGCCGATTCGCAGAACGAAGTGCGCCTGCGCATCAAGCTGAGCCAGGGCGGCGACGCACGCACGCTGTCGCAGGGCCTTGATGGGGTGGAGATTTCCGAGGTGCGCTGAGCGCCCGGACAATGCCGGGGTGAACGCACCCCGGCGGCGGCTGCAACCTGACGGGGATGCATATGGACATGCCGGCGCAGCGCAACATTGTGCTGATCGATTACGAGAACGTGCAGCCCTGTTCTCTGAAGGGGCTGGTCGCGCCAGGCTTCAAGGTCATCGTGTTCGTGGGCAGTGCGCAGACGAAGATCCACATCGACGTGGCCGAGGCGATCCATGCTCTGGGCAGTCACGGGTGCTACGTGCGCTGCAAGGGGCAGGGACCCAATGCGCTCGACTTTCATATTGCCTTCCACGTCGGTGAACTGCTCAGCAGCGACTCGAAGGCGCGCATCCACATCATTTCCAAGGACACCGGCTACGATCCGCTGATCGCCTATCTGCGCGGGCGACAGTTCGCGGTGTCCCGCAGCGTGTCGATAGAGGCGCTGCCGATGTTCCGCAGTGCGGCCGCGAGCACGCCGGTTGCGGCCAAGCCCCAGGCAAAAACAACGGCCAAGCCGATGAGTGGGCAGGAGTGCCTGAAGTATGTTCATGGGTGGCTGGTCAAGGTGGGCAGCAAGCGCCCTGCGTCGATCAAGTCGTTGGGCAATGCATTGGCTGGGCATGTGCCGCAGGAGCGGATTCCCGGCGTGATTGCCGAGCTTCAGCACAGGAAGTGGATGGTGGTGGAGGGAGGCAAACTTCGTTACCAGCTGAGCAAGTTCAGCGCCTGAGGCGGCTGCAAAGGCGGGGTTTCGCCCGGTTGACCGCGCTTTCGTAGCGTCGAGCTTGCTCGACTGATGGCCCGCGTAGCGCAGGGCAGTCGAGCAAGCTTGTATGTTCCCGCCGGCTCCTACGAGGTATGTAGGAGCCAGGGTGGAGGGACC
>NZ_JAAIUZ010000036.1:0-17704 GCF_010894375.1 Stenotrophomonas sp. B1-1
GGTCCCTCCACCCTGGCTCCTACATACCTCGTAGGAGCCGGCGGGAACATACAAGCTTGCTCGACTGCTCTTACCAACAGCAGTCGAGCAAGCTCGACTCTACGACGGCCTTGGTCGCGCGCGCCAATGCCGGCGTCGTCCATAATCGCCGCCCCAACGGCAGCGCCGTCCATGGTCGCGCCACGCGCCACGCGCCACCGCCCCGCCGCTGGCCGCTCCGCGCCACAGCCTGCGTGCTCTCCTTCAAAGCCATGGGGATGGTCAATTCACGTCACAATCGCCCGCGCCTCGGGTAGGGTGCGCTCAGGCCCCCGTGGGCTGCCCGTGGAGTGAATGATGATCAAGCGGTTCGCACTGCTAACGCCATCTGAACGCTGCAATCCGCTAGGGTGATGGAAATCGCGTAGTCAGGCCGCATATTGTCTCCAACTGCCGCCGGAGTAATCCATGTTCAGCAAAGACCTCGAACACACCATCGGCCAGTGCTACAAGCGCGCCCGTGAGGCCCGGCATGAGTTCATGACGGTCGAACACCTGCTGTTGGCACTGCTCGACAACCCCTCCGCCCAGGCGGTACTGAAGGCCTGTGGCGCCGACGCCGAGCGCCTGCGCCAGGAGCTGGAACAGGCCATCGAGGCCTCGGTGTCCCGCCTGGCCGAAGATGATGGCCGCGATACCCAGCCCACGCTGGGCTTCCAGCGCGTGCTGCAGCGGGCCGTGTACCACGTGCAGTCCTCGGGCAAGAAGGAAGTGACCGGCGCCAACGTGCTGGTGGCAATCTTCGGCGAAAAGGACTCCCACGCGGTCTATTACCTCAACCAGCAGGATGTCACCCGGCTGGACGTGGTCAATTACCTGTCCCATGGCATCGCCAAGCTGGGCGAGGAGGGCGAACAACCGTCCTCGCCGGAAAGCGAGGCCCGCATGGAGGGCGGGGAGGGCGAGCCCAAGGGCGACGCGCTGACCGAATTTGCCAGCAATCTGAACGACCAGGCCCGCGCCGGTCGCATCGATCCCCTGGTCGGCCGTGCCGACGAGATCGAGCGCACCATCCAGGTCCTGTGTCGCCGCCGCAAGAACAACCCGCTGTACGTGGGCGAGGCCGGCGTGGGCAAGACCGCGATCGCCGAGGGCCTGGCCCGCCGCATCGTGGAAGGCTCGGTACCCGACGTGCTGGCCGATGCCATCATCTACTCGCTCGACCTGGGCGCGCTGGTGGCCGGCACCAAGTACCGGGGCGACTTCGAAAAGCGCCTGAAGGGCGTGCTGACGGCCCTGAAGAAGGTGCCGAATGCCGTGCTGTTCATCGACGAGATCCACACCATCATCGGTGCCGGTTCGGCCTCGGGAGGCACCATGGATGCCTCCAACCTGATCAAGCCGGCCCTGGCCTCGGGCGAGCTGCGCTGCATCGGCTCGACCACCTTCCAGGAATACCGCGGCATCTTCGAAAAGGACCGGGCGCTGGCCCGTCGCTTCCAGAAGATCGACATCGTGGAGCCGACCGTGGGTGAAACCTACGAGATCCTGCAGGGCCTGAAGGCCAAGTACGAGGCCCACCATGGGGTCACCTACTCGGACGAAGCGCTGCAGGCCGCCGTCGACCTGTCGGTCAAGCACATCGGCGACCGTCTGCTGCCGGACAAGGCGATCGACGTGATCGATGAAGCCGGTGCCCGCCAGCGGTTGATGCCCGAAGGCCAGCGCAAGGAGCTGATCGACGTCGAAGAGGTCGAATCGATCGTGGCCAAGATGGCGCGCATCCCGGCCAAGCAGGTCAGCGCCACCGACAAGGATGTGCTGCAGCACCTGGAGCGCAACCTGAAGATGGTGATCTTCGGCCAGGACCCGGCCATCGACACCCTGGCGTCGGCCATCAAGCTGGCCCGTTCGGGTCTGGGCAATCCGGAAAAGCCGATCGGCAACTTCCTGTTCGCCGGCCCCACCGGCGTGGGCAAGACCGAAGTGACCAAGCAGCTGGCCCTGCAACTGGGCATCGAGCTGGTGCGCTTCGACATGTCCGAGTACATGGAGCCGCATTCGATCAGCCGGCTGATCGGTGCCCCCCCGGGGTACGTCGGCTTCGACCAGGGCGGCCTGCTGACCGAAAAGATCGTCAAGACGCCGCACTGCGTGCTGCTGCTGGACGAAATCGAGAAGGCGCACCCGGACATCTTCAACATCCTGTTGCAGGTGATGGACCGCGGCGTGCTGACCGACACCAACGGTCGCGAAGCCAACTTCAAGAACGTGGTGCTGGTGATGACCACCAATGCCGGTGCGGCCCAGGCCTCGCGGCGTTCGATCGGTTTCACCAAACAGGACCATGCCACCGACGCGATGGAGACCATCCGTCGCGCGTTCACCCCGGAATTCCGCAACCGCCTGGACGCAGTGGTGCAGTTCCAGGCGTTGGGCTTCGAGCACATCCTGCGCGTGGTGGACAAGTTCCTGATCGAGCTGGAAATGCGCCTGCAGGAAAAGCACGTCAGCCTGTCGGCCACCCCGACCGCGCGCGACTGGCTGGCCCACCATGGTTTCGATCCGCTGATGGGCGCACGGCCGATGGCCCGCGTCATCCAGGACAAGATCAAGCGTCCGCTGGCCGACGAACTGCTGTTCGGCAAACTGGTGAACGGTGGCAAGGTCAGCATCGACGTTCGCGACGACGAACTGGTGGTGGAAACCCAGGCCGAGCCCGAGCGGCTGCTACCGGCCACGGTGGAATAAGACCAGCGGCCGGGGTGATGCCCGGCCACTGTTGGGGGGTAGGCAAGGGCGGCTTCGGCCGCCCTTGTTGTGCGCCTCATCAGCGGCTGCGCTGGCGCGCCTTCCGCTTGAAGGTGTCGGCATCAATGGCTTCCACGCGGGCCACGGTGCACTGTCCGCGGTCGGTCTGCAGCTGGGTGCGGCCGGACCCGCACACCTGTCCGGGCTGGCCGTCGGTGCTGAAGGTCAGTTTGCGCGAGTAGGCAGCCTTGGAGCAGTCTTCCTGGAAGTGAACCCGATAGTGTTCGCTGCCGTTGCGTAGCAGCACATCGCGCGAGGCGTTGGCGCGGACCAGTTGCTGGTCGTTGCCCAGTTGAACGCAGTCGCCCGCGCTGGCAGCGGGGGCATCGGCCGCCGTGGCGGTGGCAGACAAGGCGCCGGCAGACAGCGCAGCGGCAGCAATCAGGGCATGCAGGCGGGGCGTGTTCATGGCGGGGCAGGGGTGGCGGTCCGGACTGGACCGGGTGCCACGATGCCGCCATCGGTACGAATGCGAATCTGCCGCAAGCACGGCTGACCGATGCCACGGTGAGCTCGGTCACGGTGACCTCCGGCAGGGCCGGATGGCAGGCATGACAAAAGGCCAGCAACCAGGGCTGGCCTTGTCGGGGTGGCGCAGTGCGCCGACCGCTTACTTCATGCGGTAGGTGATACGACCCTTGGTCAGGTCGTACGGGGTCATTTCAACCTTGACCCGGTCGCCGGTGAGGATGCGGATGTAGTTCTTGCGCATGCGGCCGGAGATGTGGGCGATGATTTCGTGCCCATTTTCCAGGCGAACGCGGAAAGTGGTGTTCGGCAGCGTCTCGCTGACGGTGCCCTCGAACTCGATGGAATCGTCTTTCGACATGTAGTCCTGTGCGGTTCAGAAAACGGCCACGCTGGGCCTAAGGCGCAGTATTTTACGCGCACTCGCGCCAGCTTGCAAAGTTTGTGTTAACCCCCGGCCAGGGCGCGCGCAGGCAGGCGCCCGAGCGCCTGGGTCCAGGGGCTCTCGCGCCCTGGCTGCTGCACGGCATGCCGCACCTGCTGCAGGAACGCTTCGCGCGACAGGTGGATCGCGCCCATCCGCAGCAGGTGCGGGTTCTCCACCTGGGCGTCGATCAGCGGCCAGCCCCAGTCGTTCAGGGTGGCCGCCAGTGCCGCCAGCGCCACCTTGGAGCCGCCGCTGGCACCGCTGAACATGCTTTCGCCGAAGAACATCTGGCCAATGGAGACACCATAGATGCCGCCGACCAGATCCTGCTGGTCCCAGACCTCGAAGGAGTGGGCAAAGCCCAGATCGTGCAGATGGCTGTAGGCGTCGACCATGGCGGGGCTGATCCAAGTGCCATCCTGGCCGGCCCGGGGCGCCCCGGCGCAGGCGCGCATGACCTGGGTGAATGCCGTGTCCGCCGTCACTTCCCACGGGCTGGCGCGCAGCTGGCGACGGAAGCGGCTGGACAGATGCACGCCATCGGTGCGGAATACCATGCGCGGATCGGGCGACCACCACAGGATCGGCTCTCCGTCGCTGAACCACGGGAAGATGCCGCCGGCGTAGGCGTTCAGCAGCCGCAGCGGGTGCAGATCGCCGCCCACCGCCAGCAGCCCATCGGGCTGGCGCAGCGCAGTTTCAGCGGGCGGGAACGGCGCGTCCGGCGCATCGGCCAGGCGCCAGGGCAACTGGCGGGTCATGCCCGAAGTGTACCGGCCCCCGCAACCCTGGTAGGTGCCAACCGCACAGCCCTGGTGGGTGCCAACCTTGGTTGGCACGCTTCACGGGTCTGTGCGGAACGGGCTGTGCGCCTGCAGCGTCTGCTGGTACCGCCGCACATCGCGGCGCTCCTGCCGGCACCAGTCCTGCAGGGCGTCGGCAAACTCCGCATCGGCCACCCAATGCCGGCTTCGCACCACGGTGGGCAGGAACCCCCGCGCCAGCTTGTGTTCGCCCTGTGCGCCCGGCTCGAAACGGGTCAATCCCTCGCGCAGGCAGTACTCGATGCCCTGGTAGTAGCAGGCCTCGAAATGCAGGCCGGGCAGGGTAGCGCCACCCCAGTAGCGCCCGTACAGCGTGTCCCCGCCGCGCAGGCACAGCGCGCCCGCAATCGGTTCGCCGTCCTGCTCGGCCAGGAACAGCACCAGCCCGCGACCCAGCGAGATGGCCAGGTGGCGCAGGAAGGCCTCGGTCAGCGCCGGCGCGTTGCCATATTCCAGGAAGGTCTGCAGATAGAAGCGGTACATCGCCTGCAGATCCGCGCGACTGGCTTCATCGCCATGCACCACGCGGAAGGTGATGCCCTGGCGGGTGACCTTGGCTCGTTCCTGGCGGATGTTCTTGCGATGCTTGTGGTTCATCGCGCCCAGGAACTGCTCGAAGGTGGTCCAGTCACCCGGGTTCTGCCATTGGAACTGGATGTCTTCGCGCAGCAGCCAGTCGTCGCTGAAGGCGGCCTCATCGCGGGCGGCGTGGAAATTGATGTGTGCGGATGAGACCTGTAGTGACGCCAAATGCGCGCGAAGCGCGTCCAGCAGTTCGCCGCGCAGCGAATCGTGACGTGCCAGCAGGCGTGGGCCGCTGACGGGCGAGTACGGCACCGCGCCCAGCCATTTCGGGTAGTAATCGCGGCCATGGCGGGCGTAGGCATTGGCCCAGGCATGGTCGAACACGAACTCGCCGTGCGAATTGGTCTTCAGGTAGCCCGGAATGGCGCCGACCAGCGTGTCGCCGTCCCACAGCGTGAAGTGCTGCGGCTGCCAGCCCCAGTCCTCGCGCAAGCAGCCGTGTTCTTCAAGCCCGGCCAGGAAGGCATGGGTGACGAACGGATTGCGGCCGTCGTGCAGGGCATCCCAGTCGGTGGCGGGAATGGCCTGCAGGGAGTCAAGGAAGCGAGGGGAAGGCATGGAAGCAAGGATACGGCAGGCAGTGTGCGATCGGAGTCCATGCGTGGATCGCTAGATGCGAATGGACTGCCGCCAGGACGCAAGTAGCCTGCACGCTCTGATCGGCGCAGGGCGCGTACGGGGCCCTTGCGCCAGCGACGGGCGCATTCGGCTTGAGGATTGGCTCGATGGCCGCATTTGGCGCATTTCGCAGTGCATCCCCTTTGGACGCCCGGCAGTGTTCTTGTGCACGCCACACGTAGCGCGCACACAAAGGACATCAAAGGACTTGATATGAACTGCATGCGGATACTCCGGCTTCTTGGGCTGGTTTGGCTTGTCAACTGCGCCCCGGCGTGGTCGACGGAAACCTACAACGGTCGAATGCCTTCCATGGTGACCGATACAGCCCTGGACCTGCTTTTGACGCGGGAGGCGCAGGACATCCTTAATCGCCATCAGTTACGCGCTAGGCGACCGTTGTCAGCGTCGGTGGATGCTTCGGTGGACATCCAGCAGAGGAAGCTGTCCATCAGGTTCGGTCCCGGCGTGCTGCCGATGCAGGACGATCATTCGCTCGAGGAAATGGAACAACGCATAAGGAACACCTTGGAGGCACGAGCACTCCAGGCGGGCGTAGGCGAGGTCGAAACGGAAGTTCTCTATGAGGGGAAGCTCTACTGGGAGCATTTCCCCCGGGATCCAGCGACGTCAATGCGGGCCAGTCATGCACAAGCGGGCGATTCCGTGCTTGTCTCGGCCAGTCATGGTTTGTTGCGAGTGCATCCTGGGCTGGAATGGGAGTTTCAGCGGCCAGAAAGCAATGGCCTCCTCGAAGACCTGGTCACGCCGGCCTATGCCGAAGAGCTACAAGCCCTGCTACAGGAGCGTGGCGGACTGGTCGTGCATCAAGCCCGCAGGGACAGTGGCGCCATACACCCGGAGTCGGAGCGTCCGTGGCGCCAGATGTCTGCGCGGTACCACTTGAAGGATCTTCTGCCTGAGCGGACAGATATCTGGAATCACTTTTCCACCAGTACTGCCACCGACAGGGAGGTGTTTGACGATATTCGGGCGCGACCTTACTACGCCAACCACCTGGGTGTTGGTGGATTGCTCAGTATTCATACCAATGCAGATGTCCCAGGCGTTGCTCGCGGGGCGCGGGTTTACTATCACGCAAGCAAACCTCGGGATCGCTTGCTTGCGGATCTTGCGCTTTGCTACATGAAGGAAATCATTACTGCACAGGAAGGCTATGCTGACTTTCCCGTGCCCGCAGCGAGTTCCGCGGCAGGACACGGTGAAAACAGCTTCGCGAGCATGCCCTCCGTCGTTGTCGAGGTGGCGTTCCATACCAACCTCATCGATGCGCAGGCACTCCAGGATCCTCTGTTTCGTGCAGCTTCCATGAAAGGTGTGGAGAAGGGATACCGGATGTTTCGCGAGGGAAAGGGCTGCGTCCCATTGAAGGCCGATCCGATTCAGGGGATTCAACTTCCCCAAGGTGGCTCTCAGCAGGTGGATGTCGTCTTCGAGGGCTACCCGCAGTATCCAATTGAACTGGTGACAACAAACGTAGGCTGCCCGCCAGGCTGGGCCTGCGCCGATGGTCGGGTGCGAATCGAGACGCCGGATGCCAAGCCAAGCAAGATCACGCTGCGCTGCGACAGCGCGGGCAGTGCCCCCGTTCTCTGGGATACACAAGTCGTGGATGCCGATGGCGTGAAGTCGGCACCCGTCCGCCACTGGGTGCAGTGCATCCGCGGGTCGCGAGACTCAGTTGTGAGCCCGGGAGTTGAAATCGATTTGGGTGCTGCAACGGCGGGGTAACGCGCGATCGACGGCGGGAGAGCGGTGAAGATCGATTCGCCAGACCAGCCAGGAAGGATGAGACAAAGCCGTAGTCGTATCAGCGTGGGAACGCTTGGCTGGGAAACGCTTGTGGTGGATGCCGAAGGGGTCAAGACCCAGCCGCTGCCTCACACCGTTCGTTGCGTTGCCGCGGGCAGTCCTGACGTGAGCGCCCCCGCCCGAAACGTTCTTGGCTTGGCGCAGTAAACGAAAAGGCCGGCGCTTGCGCGCCGGTCACTGGTTTGCATCGCCCAGTCGAGCATGGTCCAGTCGAGCATGGCTCGACTCTACAAACTCGTGGTCAGCTGGCCTTGCCCTGTGCGTCCAGGTGGCGTTCGGCGTCCAGTGCGGCAATGCAGCCGAAGTCAGCCGAGATGATCGCCTGGCGTTAGTGCTGGTCGGCCACGTCGCCAGCGGCGAACAGGCCTTCCACCGAGGTCTGGGTGGCGTTGCCGCCCAGGCCGGAGCGGGTTTCAAGGAAGCCGTTGCTCATGGCCAGCCGGTCGCTGGCGGGAATGGCCTGCAGGGAGTCGAGGAAGCGGAGGAAGGGCATGGGGGGAAGGATAGGGCAGGTGGATCACGAACGGTGATGGCGGAACCAGATTGGTCTGTTCCGGCAGGGGATGAGGAAAATTTGAATTCTCCCTTTGTGTGCGCCTTGTGCCGAATCGCTGGTGCCAGGATCGGCAGTGTGGCGGGGCGCTGCATGGGTGGCGCTCATCCCAGCACATGGAGAGAACAACAATGAACGGATTGAAGCTTGCGGTTGCTGTAGTCGCGTGCGGCTTGGCCTTCTCGTCCCCTGCATCGGATGGTGTATCCGATCTGCAGACTGCAGAGGCAGTAGATCCAGGCATTTACGCAGAGGTCGCCGCGCTTCTGCAACGGGAAGTGGGTGCCCAGTTGACGCGCCATTTGCAAGACCAGGGCAGGTTGCGGCAAGTAACTGTGAGTGTGGTGGTCAACCCGCACAAGCGCCGGATGATCGTCGACTTTGGCCCCGGGTACCTTCCAGGTAATGACCAGAACTACGGCGAGCTCTTCCTCATACCATTGGCCGGTGATCTTCGGCGCTACGCGGACCAGGCGGGCCTGGAAATACTGGATGTGCAATTCCTCTTTCAAGGGAGGCCAATGGAGGCTCACTTCCCGGAAGATCATCCTGCACCGCGCGCGCCAAAATCTCGATCAACACATACTCAGGCCCTGGTCTCCGCAAGTCACGGATACATTGCATTGCACCCCAGCAGGGCGTGGAAGTTTCAGCGCCCGGCCCCGCTGGGTCTGCAGGAGGATGTGTTGAGCCCGGCATACGGTGACGAGTTGCAGGGCCTGCTGGAGCAGCGGAGTGGCCTGGCTGTGCATCGTGCCCGCAGTCGTTCCACAGACCTGCATCCGGAGTCGAGCCACCCTTGGGAACAAATGTCTTCCAGATACCACCTCAAGGCGCTCCTTCCTGAACGTGCCGATATCTGGAATGCGCTGCCAAACAGCACCGAAAGCAATCGTGAAGTGAAGGAGGACATTCGCGCTCGCCCCAATTATGCGAACCATCTTGGTGTGGACGTGATGCTGAGTCTGCACACAAACGGAAGCGACGCCTCCAGTGTCCGCGGGGCCGAGGTGTATCACCATCGTGCCAAGCCTGAGGACAAGGCGTTGGGCGACAGCATTCTGTGCGGCATGAAGGAACTCATCCATGCCCAGCCCGGATACGAGAGCTTTCCCGTGCGAGCTGAGTCGGTCCCAGACGGGCATGGCGAGAATCGCATTGGCAGGATGCCCTCGGTGATCGTCGAAACCGCCTATCACTCCAATCCGGAAGATGTGGCTGCTCTATTGGATCCCGTCTTCCGCACCGCCTCCATGAAAGGCGTCGAGAAGGGCTATCGCCTATGGGCGCAGGGGAAGACCTGTGAGCCTCTCGCTGGGCAATCCATCGTAGATGTCGACATCCCATCTGGGGAATCGCGCGAGGTGGATGTCGCGTTCGCAGGTCATCCGCAGTTCCCGATCAGTCTGGTCACGAGCAACACCCTGTGTCCTCCGGGCTGGGGCTGCAATGGAAGAACCGTGGTGATCGATTCGCCAGACCAGCCCAGCAGGATGAAACTCAGCTGTGGTCGCAACAGCGTGGGAACGCTTGGCTGGGAAACGCATGTGGTGGATGCCGACGGGGTCAAGACCCAGCCGGTACCTCACACCGTTCGTTGCGTTGCCGTGGGCAGTCCTGACGTGAGCGCCTTGGCCCGAAACGTTGCTGGCTTGGCGCAGTAAACGAAAAGACCGGCGCTTTCGCGCCGGCCTTTGTCTTGCATGGTTCAGTCGAGCATGGTCCAGTCGAGCATGGCTCGACTCTACAAACTCGTGGTCAGCTGGCCTTGCCCTGTGCGTCCAGGTAGCGCTCGGCGTCCAGCGCGGCCATGCAGCCGAAGCCGGCCGAGGTGATCGCCTGGCGGTAGTGCTGGTCGGCCACGTCGCCGGCGGCGAACACGCCTTCCACCGAGGTCTGGGTGGCGTTGCCGCCCAGGCCCGAGCGGATTTCCAGGTAGCCGTTGTTCATGGCCAGCTGGCCGTCGAACAGCTGGGTGTTCGGGTGGTGGCCAATGGCCACGAAGAAACCATGGGCCTCGATGTCGCGGGTGCTGCCGTCCAGGGTCGACTTCACGCGCACGCCGGTCACGCCAGCGTCGTTGCCCAGCACTTCTTCCACCTGGTGGTGCCAGACGGTTTCGATCTTGCCGGCGGCGACCTTGGCGAACAGCTTGTCCTGCATGATCTTTTCCGCCTTCAGGGTGTCACGGCGGTGCACCAGGTAGACCTTGCGGGCGATGTTGGACAGGTACAGCGCCTCTTCCACGGCGGTGTTGCCGCCGCCGACCACCACCACGTCCTGGTCGCGGTAGAAGAAGCCGTCGCAGGTGGCGCAGGCGGACACGCCGCGGCCCTTGAAGGTTTCCTCGGTCGGAATGCCCAGGTACTTGGCGGTGGCGCCGGTGGAGATGATCAGCGCGTCGCAGGTGTACTCGTGGCTGTCACCGATCAGCTTGAACGGGCGCTGCGACAGGTCGGCCGTATGGATATGGTCGAAGATGACCTCGGTCTCGAAGCGCTCGGCGTGGGACTGCATGCGCGCCATCAGGTCCGGGCCCATCAGGCCGTGGGCGTCGCCCGGCCAGTTGTCCACTTCGGTGGTGGTCATTAGCTGGCCACCCTGCTGCAGGCCGGTGATGACCACCGGCTTCAGGTTGGCGCGGGCGGCATAGACCGCGGCGGTCCAACCGGCCGGGCCGGAACCGAGGATGACGAGGCGCTGATGGCGGGAGGGCAGGCTGGTGCTCATGTAGACTCGCGAAAAGGTAGATGGGACAAGGCGCGGCTGCGGTTTGCGCGGCAACCTTGGCTGGTCATAGAGTGGCGGCTGGGGCAGGGCGATTCAAGCCAATGAACAGAACGCGGTCGCCCACGGGCGGATTGACGCCGTTCTGGCGCCCGTTAGGCTGCGGTGACTGAAAACTGACGCCGTGTCGTTTATTATCAACCACTAACAGCGCATTCCAAAGGTATGGTCTAAGGTGGCGAAGCAGGTGCCCGAACGCTCCAAGTCCGACGACAGCAAGGCGTCGCGTCGCACGGCGGCCGCGGCAACGACCGACAATCCACGGCGCCAGCGCCTGTGGCGCGACTTGGGGCTGATCGCGATCGCTCCGGCGCTGCTGTACCTGGCCGCCAGTCTGTTTACCTATGCAGCCAGTGATCCCGGCTGGTCGCACACCGGCAGCGTGGTCGCCCCCGTGCACAACATGGGCGGTCGTGCCGGCGCCTGGATTGCGGATGTGCTGCTGCAGCTGTTCGGCTACATCGCCTTCCTGCTGCCGGTGGTGCTGGGTGCCCTGTCGTGGATCGCAATGTTCGGGCTCAAGCGCGAAGCCAAGGGCGACAACGACCTGGACCCGGCCTTGCGCCTGGTCGGCCTGGTCGGCTTCCTGATTGCCGGCACCGGCTTCCTGCACGTGCGCCTGTTCAGTGGTGATGTGTCCAGCGCCGGCGGCATCCTCGGCAAGCTGGTGGGCAATTCGCTCACCGTGGGCTTCGGCGCGCTGGGCGCCAATCTGTTCGTGCTGGTGCTGCTGCTGGCCTCGATCACCCTGGCCACCGGTCTGTCGTGGTTTGCGGTGATGGAAAAGATCGGCCGCGGCGTGATGTCGCTGGCACCGCTGCTGGAGCGCAAGAAGGAACAGGCCACCGAATGGAAGCAGACCCGCGCCCTGCGCGAGGAGCGCCAGGAAGTGCGCAAGGCCGATGCCGAAGTGCGCGCCAAGCGCGAGCCGGTGAAGATCGAGCCGCGCCCGGAGCCGGTGATCGAGAAGAGCGATCGGGCCAAGCGCGACAACCAGATTCCGATGTTCCGTGGCGTCAACGGCGACGGCTCGGACCTGCCGCCGCTGGCGCTGCTGGATGACCCCAAGCCGCAGCCCAAGGGCTACGACGAGGAAACGCTGGAAACCCTGTCGCGGCAGATCGAGTTCAAGCTGAAGGACTTCCGCATCGATGCGCAGGTGGTCGGCGCCTATCCGGGCCCGGTCATCACCCGCTTCGAGATCGAACCGGCGCCGGGCATCAAGGTCAGCCAGATCAGCTCGCTGGACAAGGACATCGCCCGCGGCCTGTCGGTGAAGTCGGTGCGCGTGGTTGACGTGATTCCGGGCAAGTCGGTGATCGGCCTGGAAATCCCCAACGTCACCCGCGAAATGATCTTCCTGTCCGAGCTGCTGCGCTCGAAGGAATACGACAAGGCGGCCAGCGTGCTGACCCTGGCGCTGGGCAAGGACATCGCCGGCCGGCCCACCGTGGCTGACCTGGCGCGCATGCCGCACCTGCTGGTGGCCGGTACCACCGGCTCGGGCAAGTCGGTGGCGGTCAACGCCATGGTGCTCAGCCTGCTGTACAAGGGCTCGCCGAAAGACCTGCGCATGCTGATGATCGACCCGAAGATGCTGGAACTGAGCGTCTACCAGGGCATTCCGCACCTGCTGGCGCCGGTGGTCACCGACATGAAGGAGGCGGCCAACGGCCTGCGCTGGTGCGTGGCCGAAATGGAGCGCCGCTACAAGCTGATGAGCGCGGTGGGCGTGCGCAACCTGGCTGGCTTCAACAAGAAGGTGAAGGACGCCGAGGACGCCGGCCAGCCGCTGATGGACCCGCTGTTCAAGCCCAACCCGGAACTGGGCGAGGCGCCGCGTCCGCTGGAAACCCTGCCGTTCATCGTCATCTTCATCGACGAATTCGCCGACATGATGATGATCGTCGGCAAGAAGGTGGAAGAGCTGATCGCCCGCCTGGCACAGAAGGCGCGTGCGGCCGGCATCCACCTGATCCTGGCGACCCAGCGCCCGTCGGTGGACGTGATCACCGGCCTGATCAAGGCCAACATCCCCACCCGCATTGCCTTCCAGGTCAGCTCGAAGATCGATTCGCGCACCATCCTGGACCAGTCCGGTGCCGAAACCCTGCTGGGCCACGGCGACATGCTGTACCTGCCGCCGGGCACGGCCATGCCCGAGCGCGTGCACGGTGCGTTCGTGTCCGACGACGAAGTGCACCGCGTGGTCGAACACCTGAAGGCGATGGGCCCGGCCGATTACATCGACGGCGTGCTGGATGAAGTGCAGACCCTGGGCGATGGCGTGGTGGTGGGTGCCACCGGCTTGCCGGAAACCAGCGCGGCCGGCGACGAATCCGACCCGCTGTACGACGAGGCCCTGCGCGTGGTGACCGAAACCCGCCGCGCCTCCATTTCCGGTGTGCAGCGGCGCCTGAAGATCGGCTACAACCGCGCGGCACGCCTGATCGAGGCCATGGAAGCGGCCGGTGTGGTCAGCGCGCCCGAACACAACGGCGACCGCACGGTGCTGGCACCGCCGCCGCCGAAGTAAGCCCTGCCACCGCCACCACGTCCAAGGAACCGACGCATGCATCGACTTCTTCCCCGCGTGCTGGCGCTGGCCTGCGCGCTGGCGGTTGGCCCCGCGCTGGCTGACGCCGGCGTGCCCCAGCCGGCGCCGCCGTCCACCAGCAGCGATGCCGAGGCCAGCAACAACTTCAGCTTCGTGCGCTACCGCGCCGACTACCAGGTGCGTGCCGATGCCGGCAACATCCAGACCGAAACCTACGAAATCCTGCTCAAGACCAAGGCGGCGGTGGAGCAGTTCAGCCAGGTGCGGCTGAGCTACAGCGAGAAGATGGAAACGCTGGAGGTGGTGAGCGCGTACACGCTGACCGCCGACGGCCAGCGCCGCGACGTGCCGGCCGACCGCATCTATACCCAGGAAAGCTATTCCAGCGCCGCGGCCGCCATGTATGCCGACCGCAAGGTGCGGGTGATCGTGTTCCCCAACCTGGCGCCGGGCACGCGGCTGTTCTACCAGGTGCGACGCACCCAGCTGACGCCGTATTTCCCGGGCTACTTCGGGCTGTGGGAAACCTTCAATGTGTTCACCCAGTACGACGATGCCGAAGTGACCCTGAGCGCGCCGGCCAACCTGCCCATGTACGTGGACAGCCGCGGCGTGCAGGGCAGCGACCGCCCGCAGGTGAAGAACGGCCAGGCGCAGTGGCGCTGGCGCTACCAGCGGCGCGAACCGATGCAGGCGCAGAACTGGTCGGCGGCGGTGTGGGAGTTCGGCCCGAACATCATGGCCAGCACCTACAAGGGCTGGGCGCAGATGGGCCGTGCCTACCAGCTGAAGGCGGGGGAGGCGGCACAGGTGACCCCGCAGATTCAGGCCCTGGCCGATGAAGTGACCGCCGGCATCAGCGACCGCAAGGCGCAGGCCGATGCGCTGTACCGCTGGGTGGCGCAGAACATCCGCTACGTGGCGGTCTACCTGGGCAATGGCGGGCTGGAGCCGAACAGTGCGCAGAGCATCCTGGACAACCACTATGGCGACTGCAAAGACCATGTGGCGATTCTGGAAGCGTTGCTGGCGGCCAAGGGCATTGCGAGCTCGCCGGTGCTGATCGGCGCCGGTGGCGGGCCCACGCTGCCGAAGATTCCCGTACTGGGCCGCTTCAACCACGCCATCACCTACGTGCCCGAGTTCGATCTGTACCTGGATTCGACCAGCGCCTGGGCGCGTTTTGGCCAGTTGCCCGATGGTGATCTGGGCGCGCCGGTACTGCACACGCGTACCGCCAGCGTGGCGCGCACCCCGGCCAACGACCCGCAGCGCAATGCCACGGTGATGGACGTGCGCTTCACCTTCGATGCGCAGGGCAACCTGCGTGGCGAGACCGTGCCGCAGCTGGGCGACAACGCCGAGATCGGCATGCGCGCGCAGTTCGCCCAGCTCAATGCGCAGAACCGCGCACGGGCGGAGGAGTCGATCATGGCCGCGTCCGGTTTCGATGGCCGCGGGCAGCTGCAGCTGCAGGGCGTACCGGTCGATCTGACCCGGCCGTTCGGCTACCGCATGGCGTTCCAGGCTGAGGACTACGTCGATTTCGCCGTGGCCGGCGGCATGGCCGTGCCCGATCCGCCCGGTGGTGAATCGGTGCGCGGGCTGTACGCAAGCGCGTCGGCGCCGGACAACCAAACCCCCTTTTACTGCAATGCCAGCCTGCGCGAGGAAACCTATCGCCTGCAGTTCCCGGACAACGCGCCGATCATCGCCATTCCGGCCAGCCAGCGCTTCACCAATGCGGCCGGCGACTACCGCGTGGACTGGAGCCGCAACGGCCAGGAAGTGACCGTGCACCACCGCCTGCAGCAGAACGCGGTGCGCGGCCCGCAGGCGCTGTGCCAGCCGCAGGACTACGCCGCGTTCCGGGCGCTGTACCGGGAAGTGCGCCGCGGCTTCCGTGGCCAGGTGCTGTACGGCAGATTGCCGGCCAGCGGCAACTGAATCGCCGATGCACCCGCGGGGCGGCATAATGTCGCCCTGATCGCCCATTCATCTTTGCCCGGGCACACTGGCACCCAACTTTCCTGGCGCACGCGCCCACAGGATTCCCGCATGAACATCCGCTTCCGTCGTTTCCTTGCCACCACCACCCTGGCCGTGGCTTGTGCCGCTGCCGGCAGCGCCTGGGCCGGCGCCCGCGATGACCTGAAAACCTTCACCAGTGGCCTGAAGGGCCTGGATGGGCAGTTCAGCCAGCAGGTGTTCGACAGCCGCGGCAAGGTGAAGGAATCGACCAGTGGCCGCGTTGCGCTGTCGGCGCCGCGCTTGTTCCGCTGGGAATACGTGCGCCCGCACGAACAGCTGATCGTGGCCGACGGCAAGAAGGTCTGGATGTACGAGCCGGACCTGGAGCAGGCCACCGTGCGCGAGCAGGGCAAGGAAGAGCAGAACAGCCCGCTGACTGCACTGATCAACCCGGCGCTGCTGGAACAGCAGTACGACCTGAGCGAAGAAGCGGCCAAGCGTGACGGCCTGCAGTGGCTGTCGCTGTCGCCCAAGCGCGATACCGAAGCCAGCTTCCAGTACGCCGCCTTGGGCTTCAACGCGCAGGGCCTGGCCAAGATGGAAATCACCGATGCCGTCGGCCAGCGCACCGTGATCACCTTCAGCGGCTGGAAGCGCAACCCCGGCTTCGCCGCCGGCACCTTCAGCTTCACCCCGCCGAAGGGAACCGACGTCATCGGCAATTGAGGTGTGACGCCGGGCATGGCCCGGCGCTACCGATGCACGAACCCCTGGCTTTGGTAGGTGCCAACCTTGGTTGGCACGCTCTCGCGGTACAATGTCCCGGTGCCAAGACATCGTTCCACCTCCTTCCCCGGCCCCGATCTGCTGAGTGTTGATCGGGATCATCTGCGCCCGCTGGCCGAGCGCATGCGCCCGCGCACCCTCGACGAAATGGTCGGGCAGAAGCGCCTGCTGGCGCCGGAAAGCGCGCTGCGTCGCGCGGTCGAATCCGGTCGCGTGCATTCGATGATCCTGTGGGGCCCGCCCGGCTGCGGCAAGACCACGCTGTCGTTGCTGCTGGCCGAATACTCCGACGCCGAATTCCGCGCCATCTCTGCCGTGCTCTCTGGCTTGCCCGAAGTGCGCCAAGTGCTGGCCGAGGCCGCGCAGCGTTTTGCCGAAGGCCGCCGCACCGTGCTGTTCGTGGACGAAGTGCACCGCTTCAACAAGGCGCAGCAGGATGCCTTCCTGCCGCACATCGAGCGCGGCACCATCCTGTTTGTTGGCGCCACCACCGAAAATCCCTCGTTCGAACTGAATTCCGCGCTGCTGTCGCGCTGCCGCGTGCACGTGCTGGAAGCGGTGTCGCCCACGGATATTGTCGAGGCGCTGGAACGAGCACTCGGGGACCGCGAGCGCGGCCTGGGCGAGGAGCGCATCGAGGTCGCCCCCGAGTTGCTGCTGGAAATCGCCACCGCCGCCGACGGTGACGTGCGGCGTGCGCTGACCCTGCTGGAAATCGCCGCCGAGCTGGCGGGCGGGGAGGGCGGTCGCATCACCCCGCAGACCCTGACCCAGGTGTTGGCCGACCGCACTCGCCGCTTCGACAAGGGCGGCGAGCAGTTCTACGACCAGATCTCGGCGCTGCACAAGTCGGTACGCAGCTCCAACCCTGATGCCGCGCTGTACTGGTTGACCCGCATGCTCGATGGCGGCTGCGATCCGTCCTATCTGGCGCGTCGCCTGACCCGCATGGCCATCGAAGATATCGGCTTGGCCGACCCGCGCGCGCAGAGCATGGCGCTGGAAGCCTGGGACATCTATGAGCGGCTGGGCAGCCCGGAAGGCGAGCTCGCCTTCGCCCAGCTGGTGCTGTACCTGGCCAGCACCGCCAAATCGAACGCAGGCTATGCGGCCTTCAACCAGGCCAAGGCCGATGTGCGCGAGAGCGGCACCGAAGAAGTGCCGCTGCACCTGCGCAATGCACCGACCAAGCTGATGAAGGAGCTGGGTTACGGCGCCGAGTACCAGTACGACCATGATGCCGAGGGCGGCATCGCCCTGGACCAGACCGGTTTCCCCGATGCGATGGGCGAACGGGTCTACTACAACCCGGTGCCGCGCGGGCTGGAAATCAAGCTGAAGGAAAAGCTGGACCGGTTGCGCGCCGAGCGCGAAGCAGCCAGGGCCGCAAAGCGTCTGTAGAGTCGAGCTTGCTCGACTGCCTTTCGCGCTTTTGTAGAGTCGAGATCCTATGTTCGTGGTCAAGTCTGCTGGAAGCAGGCTTGACCCACTTTCAGCATGCTCGG
>NZ_JAAIUZ010000037.1:0-11405 GCF_010894375.1 Stenotrophomonas sp. B1-1
GAGCATGCTGAAAGTGGGTCAAGCCTGCTTCCAGCAGACTTGACCACGAACATAGGATCTCGACTCTACGACTCCGCCGCTTGCTTCTCGATCTCTGCCTTGCGCAGCAGAAATCGCTGCACCTTGCCGCTGGGTGTCTTCGGTACCTGCGCCACGAACTCGACCTGGCGCGGGTAGGCGTGGGCAGACAGGCGCGAACGCACGTGCTGCTGCAGTTCCGTGGCCAGCCCTTCATCGCCGCTGTGGCCATCGCGCAGGATCACGAAGGCTTTCACGATTTCGGTGCGCTCCGGATCGGGCACGCCGATCACCGCGGCCTCGGCCACCGCGGCGTGTTCCATCAGCACGCTCTCTACATCGAACGGCCCGATGCGGTAGCCCGACGAGGTGATCAGATCATCGGAGCGGCCGATGAAACTGATCGAACCATCATCCTCCCACTCCACCGAATCGCCCGTGCGGTACCAGCCATCGCGCAGCGCGGGCGTCTCGGCGCCGTAGTAGCCGGTGAACCAGAGAATGGGCGACTGCTGCACATCCACCGCCAGGATGCCCGGCGTGCGCGGCGGCAGGACGTTGTCGTGCTCATCCAGCACCGCCACCCGGTAGCCGGGCATGGCAAAGCCGGACGACCCGGGCCGCACCGCGTGGGCCAGCGCGTGGTGGTTGTTCACCACCATGCCGGTTTCGGTCTGCCCGTAGTGGTCCAGCACCGTGGTGCCCAGGTGTTCGCGGAACCAGCGGGCGATTTCCGGATTCAGCGGCTCGCCCGCGCTGCTGACCACCCGCAGCTGCCCCTTGATGCCGGCGCTGGCCGCAGGGCCGGCACCGATGATCTGCCGGTAGGCGGTGGGCGAGCCCGCCAGGTTGGTTACTCCCAACTGCTGGATGATCTGGTTCAGCCCGGCCACGCTGAAGCCGGCTTCGCTGAAGGTGGTGGCATGGCCCAGCAGCAGCGGGCCGGTGACCCCGTAGTACAGACCATAGGCCCAACCGGGATCCGCAATGTTCCAGAACACATCGTCGGCGCGCAGATCCACCGCCAGTTCCATGTAACTGGCAAAGGCCAGCAAGGCGCGCAGCGGCACCGGCACGCCCTTGGGGCTGCCGGTGGTGCCTGACGTGGACAGCAGGGCCATCAGTTCGTCACCGCGCAGCATCACCGGGGCCCGCTCGGCCGGTGCCTGGTACGTGCGCGCCCGCCAGTCGATATCGCCGTCGGCCACGCGCAGCCCGGTGCCGGCGATGGTGGCTACGGTAGGGCAGCCGCTCACCCCGTCCAGCTTGCTGCGGTTGGCCAGGTCGGTCACCACCAGCGCGGTGCGCCCGGTGGCCAGCCGCGTTTCAATGGCCTTGGGCCCGAACGCGGTGAACAGCGGCTGGTAGATTGCGCCCAATCGCCATGTGCCCAGGATCACCGCCAGCAGATCGGGCGTGCGCGGCAGCAGGCCGGCCACCACATCACCACGGGCAATGCCAGCCTCGGCCAGCACGTTCGCGGCGCGCGCAGCAGCCTCGCGCAGGTGTTCGAAGGTGTAGGTGTGCAGGTGCCCCTGCGCATCCACCCAGCGCAGCGCGGTGGCATTGCGCCCGCAGTGGCGGTCGCAGCATTCCACGCAGGCATTCACACCGGTCTGCAGATCGCCCTGCAGGCGCGCTTCCCACTGCGCCAGATCGAAGTCGGCCAGGGCCTGGTCGTAGGAAGGCCGTGCTGTGCTGTCGGGGGCCATGCGTGTCTCCGCCAAGGGTCTGCCCGACGATAGGCGCGGCCGGGGGCGGCTGCAAATCGGACCAAAGGCGTAGGCGGTCAGCCGGCGTCGTCTTCGCCGAAGCGCACGCCGTTGAAGGTATGCGTGCAGCAGGTGCACGAGGGCAGCATGTCCTTCGCCGTCAGCGCCGGTGCCACCCGCTGCAGCAGACCGGCCTCATCCACGTACAGCCCGCTGAAGTACGAGGCCTCGCCCACGCGCACCTGGTCGCGGCGCGGGGCATTGCCGGTGGCCACGATCCAGGTGATGGGTTCGGGCGTATCCAGCCGCGCGCAGGCTTCCGAATGCACCTGCACCCAAGGCTGGCCCACCTTGGACAGCAGGAAGCGGAACAGCGGTGTGTAGTCGCGCCCGTGGCGGTGGCCGGCGTGCATCGAACCGCGCGTGGCCTCACTGGCCAGCGTGCCTTTGCGATGGCGCTCGTGGCGGTACTCGCCGCCGTGCTCGCCGTGGCGGCTGTTGCGTGCCCGTGCGTTTACCCGGCGGAACAGCGGGGCGGAACGGTCCATCGTTCACTCGGCGTAGAGAAGGACATCGATTGTCGGGCGGCCCCGCGCAGCCAGCAAGCGCCTGCCCACCTTAATGGGCGCGGCACGCGGCCGGCATAAGCACATGCGCAACCCGCATGAATCCTTCATGCGCTTGCGGCACAAGGGTCCGCGCGTGTTCATTCACCGCCGTGCACGCGCCCGTAGCCGCGCTGCAACGCGTGGTTAACCTTCGGCTGCAGACCATGCGCACGTCCACCGCATTCCGCGCGTGGCATTTGGAGATCGGACATGGCACAGCAGAACCAGAACCCGAACCAGAAGCAGCAGGGCCAGCAGAACCAGCAGGATCAGCAGCAGGGGCGTGGCCGCGACCAGCAGCAGCAACAGCAGCAGGAACAGCAGCAGCGCAACCAGCGCAACCAGCAGCAGGGCGGCCATGACGAAGAAGAATGACCCGCGTGCAGCCCACGCGTGAACGATGAAGCCCCGCCTGGTGCGGGGCTTCGTCTGTTATGGCAAGCGTGATTACAACAGGCGTGTTTACAGCAGGCCCACCCGCTGCAGCGCGGGGGTGGCCGCCATGTCGTTGGGGTTGGTGCCGGGAAGATCCTGCGGCACCGCCATGCCCATGCCGGCATACAGATCCACCCAGTGCTGGGAAATCTTGCCGGTCTGCGGATTGCGGAAGTTCATCGGCTGCAGCGCGAACACATGGTGGGTGCGGAACGCGCGCTCAATGAAATCCGAACAGTAGTAGCTGTCCTCGTTCAACACATAGGCCGTGTTGTACGGCTTGCCCAGCATGGTGCGCGCCGTGGCGATGGCATCGGCCAGCACCTGCGGCGGCGCCGCGCGCAGGCGGTACACCACGATCTGCCGCTGCTTGTCCCGTGCGTCCTGGCGGAATTCCGCGAGCGTCTGCTGCCGCGAGCCCTTTTCATCGGCGTGCAGCACCTGCAGTTCACCCGGCCCATCGGCCACCAGGGCTACGTGGTCGAAGCGGGTGCCGCCTTCGCGCGCGGTGGCATCATCAATGGCAGCGCTCAGGCCGGTCTGGCCGGCGCTGACGAACAGCAGATCGCCGGGCCGCGCTTCCACGGCCAGCGCAACGGCCGGCCACAGCGCGGGCAGCAACAGGCCAATCAACAGGGACAGGGCGCGCATGGCAGGGCCGGGCTCGGGAAAAACGCGATTGTACGGCGCAGGGTAGGATGGTGCGACCGAACCGGAATCAGGATGATCCCATGCGCTGCCGCCGTTCCCTTGTGCTGCTGGCCCCTGTCTTCAGCCTTGCCCTGGCCGCCTGCACCCAGGCCCCGCAGGCTTCGCAGCCGCAGCCCGCAGAAGCGGCGGCCCCAGCTGCGCAGGCCGCCGCAGCCGCACCCGCTACGCCCGCCGCACCGGCCTGCCTGCACGAGCAGTTCGATACCTTCCTGAAGCACTTCGGCAATGAGATTGCGCTGCAGGAAACGGCCACTGCCGATCCGCTGCGCGACAGCTACGTCGATGCCGGTGCCGAACCCGAGCCGAAGACCGTGGAAAAGCAGCTGCCGCTGGCCGAGGTGGAATGGCCGGTGATGCCGGATCCGGCCACGCTGGCCGGCCGTGGCCGCGAGATGACCGTCACCGCGCAGGCCGACGGCCAGATGCAGGTGCTGATGCGCACCCCCGATACCAGCGACCAGCAGGTCTACACCTTCGCCCGCACCCCGTGCTGGACGCTGGTGAGCCGGGCCGATGAATCGATCTGAACAACGCCGGCCTCGCCGCCCCGTAGAGTCGAGCTTGCTCGACTGCTGTTGGCGTAATGCGAAAGGCAGTCGAGCAAGCTCGACGCTACAAGGACATGCCATGAACACCCGCAGGATGCGAACCTTCGCCCACGTCGCCGCGCTGTTGCTTGCCACTGGAACCGCCAGCGCGCAGACCCTGCACGCCGATGACCGCGCGTACTTCGCCAGCGCCGGCGCCGAGCAGACCGCGCGCTCGGTTCTGGCCGAACAGACGGCGGCGCTGCAGGCGGCGACCGGGGGCGATCCCGCCGTGCGCTTCCGGCAGGCCGAGCAGCTGCAGGCGCAATGCCTGCGCCACTATGCCTACCTGCACCTGCAGGCCGGCCGCGATGCCCGCGATCGTCGCCCGGCGCAGGCGTTGGACCAGGTGATGGGCTTGTGCGGCAGCATTGCCCGCGCCGGCAGGGCGGCCCTGCATGCAGCGCCGGCCGATGCCGGCTGGGCCAACGCCTACCCGTTCCTGCGCGAGCGTGCGCAGCAGGAAGCCGCCCTGCCCAGCAATGCCGCGCTGGATGACGCGGTGGATGCGTTGGCCGGCCCGGCCATGGACAGCTTCGCGCGGCTGCGCCGACAGATCATGCGCACGGCTGTCTATCCGCAACTGCAGCACGACGGGCGCCAATGGGACACCGGCGCCGATCGGCTGGCGCTGGCCCAGCAGCCCGACCGCGCGCTGCGCGAGGCAGGTTGGAAGGGATACTGGCAGGGCCTGCAGTCGCGGCGCGATCCGATGGCGTCGGTGCTGCTGGGGCTGGTGCAGGTGAACGACAGCGCCTCGCAGCTTCAGGACCACGCCTCGGCTACCGAGCGTGGCTATCGCCACATGGGGCTGGACGCTGCCACCGTGCAGACCACGCTGGCCGCGGTGGAACGCCATGCCCCGCAGCGTGATGCCTACCAGCAGCAGCTGCTGCGGCATGCAGAAAACAACGGCGTGTCGAACCCGCAGCCCTGGGATACCACGGTGCCCGATGCCGGCTACGTGCCGCCCGTGCTGACCCTGCAACAGCTGCGCGATACCGCCGCCGATGCCATGCAGCACTTGGGTCCGGCCTACGTGGAAGAGCTGCGCGCGCTGCTGGACCCTGCCAGCCAGCGCATGGATCTGGACACCGCGCGCGGCCAGCGCAGCCAGGATGCATTCCCGGTGTTTGCACCCGATGCACCCGCGCTGTTGTTCGTGGGCCAGCGTAGTGGTGATCTGGAAAGTGACGTGGAGATCGTCCACGAAGCCGGGCACAGCCTGCACGGGCAGTGGATGCAGCGGAACCATGCATCGCCGCTGCAGCTCAATGGCAGCGCGTGGCTGACCGAAGCGTTTGCGATCTACAACGAACTGCGCTTCCGCGAACGCCTGTACCAGCAGGCGCAGGACCCGCGTGCCAAGGCGTACTACCTCAAGTCGCTGCTGGACGACATGGTGCTGCAGGTGTTCACGTCGGCAGAAGAGGCGCAGCTGGAGCGATCGATCTACCAGGGCGTGGCCAACAATACCCTGGGCACCGCCGATGATCTGGACCAGCTTACCGGGCAGGTGCTGGCGCGCTATGGCCAACAGCCGCAGCGCTACCCGGAACTGCGCAACGCCTGGATCGGCAAGCGCTTGATGTATGAAGACCCGAACTACCTGGTCAACTACCTCTACGCCGGGCTGCTGGCCGTGCAGTTGTACGCGCTGGACCAGCAGGACCCGGAAGGCTTCCGCGTGCGTTACCTGCAGGTGCTGGGCGAAGGCTTTGATCGCGCACCCCAGCAGCAGGTGGCGCAGCTGTTGGGGCATGCGCCCGACTGGCCCGCGCTGGTCGATGCGGACATGCAGGTGTTCGAAGACAACGTCGCCCAGCTGCGCGCGCTGCATGCGCAGATCGACAGCGAGCGGCATCGGTGAAGCAGGCGCTGGGCCGCCTTGCGTCGTGGCCGGCGCTGCTGCTCCTGCTGCTGTGGCCCGTGCTGGCCTGGGCGCAGGTGCAGGTGCCGCCGCTGGATGGCCCGGTGGTCGACCCGGCCGGTGCACTGCGCCCGGCCACACGTGCCACGTTGGAACAGCAGGCGCGCGCGCTGCAGGCCCGCAAGGGCGGCGCACAACTGCAGGTGCTGCTGGTGGGCAGTACCGGCCAGGAAAGCATCGAGGCCTACGCGCAGCGGGTGTTCGACCAGTGGCAGCTGGGTCGCAAGGGCGTGGATGACGGCGTGCTGCTGCTGGTGGCCGTGCAGGACCGGCACGTGCGTATCCAGCCCGGCTATGGGCTGGAAGGCGCCATTCCCGATGCCTACGCCAAGCGCATCATCGAAGAAGCCATCCTGCCGCGCTTCCGCGAGGGCGATCTGGACCAGGGCGTGCTGGACGGCAGCGCGTTGCTGGCAGGGCTGGTGGACGGCGAGCCGTTGCCACCGCCACGCAGCAACCATCTGCTGGATCTGGCCTGGCAGGGCATGGATACGATCCTGCTGCTGGCGTTGATGGCCGGGTTCGCGCTGGGCCGCTGGCAGGGGCGTGCGGCAGCCGTGCCGGTGCGACGGTGGTGGTACCGCCCGCTGCACTGGCTCGCGCTGATCGCGCTGGCCGGGCTGGCGACCGCGGTGTGGGTGCCGCGGCAGATCGTGCCGATGCTGTTCGTGCTGGCAACGGCCGTGCCACTGGCATGGCTCTGCGGGCACCGGTGGCGGCGCAGCCCATCGCTGCGGCGCGCGCTGTGGGGCCTGCTGGTCGCCAGCATCGGTATCAGCGTGGCCGTGCTGGCCACGCGCGGGGTGTTCCCTGGACTGTTCGTGCATGTGGCCCTGTACTTCTTGGCAGGCATCGCCGCAGTGGTGCTGTGGTTCCCGCTGACCCTGGGTAGCGACCGCTGGCAGGAAAGCCGGCGTGGTTTCGCCCTGCGTGTGCTGCTGCTCGGCACGGTGATGGGCGCGGGCCTGGTGTGGACGCTGCTGCAGCCGGACCGGCTGGATACCGAAGCGCTGCTGCTGGTGTTCGGCGCCGTGGGCTACATGGGCTGGGCCGTGGCCATGCTGGTGGGTACCGGCACACGCAGCGACGACGATGACGACGACCGCCGCGGTGGCTGGGGCAGCTCGTCGTCCAGCTCGTCCTCGTCCAGCGACTGGAGCGGTGGGGGTGGGCGCAGCGGCGGCGGTGGCGCCTCGGGTAGCTGGTAGATCAGACGGTGTACACGCGCCATCCGCGCGCGTCGTCGTGCAGTTCACCGCTGCCGGCCACCCCACCGATCTGCAGCACCAGGCCCTGTGCATTGGGCAGGTCTATCTGCTCGGGGAACCAGCGGCGGTCGGCGGCCACCACGATCAGCAGGCCCTCGTCGTCGCCCATCGGCGCGAACTGCGCCGACGGCGGACTGATCGGTTGAAGGCCGAAGCGCGCACTGACGTCGGCGCGTACCGCATCCACATCATCGCTGGGCAGGCCCACCTCGCTCAGGCACTGCAGTTCACTGCCGTGGAAGGCGCCGGTATGCGTACCGGCCGGCAGGCGCTTGCGCCCGATCAGTTCCAGGATCAGGCCGTCGGGCCCGGTGAAGTACACCGACTGCGACTGCCAGTTGCTTTCCAGCGCGAAGTAATCGATGCCCTCGGGATTGCGCTGCAGCGGCGTGCGTTCGCGCAGCCACGCCAGCGCTTCGGCGAAGCGGTTATCGGGCACGTTGAAGGCCAGGTGCACGCCACCGGTGGCGTGGGCACCCGCCGGTTGCAGGTCGATCGTGCTCCAGCCGATGTGCACATGGTGGCCGACCACGCGCTGCTGCAGCACATCGCGGAAATAGCCGGCAACGGTTTCGACGTTCGAGACCGGCAGGGTGAGATGCAGCAGGCGCATGCGTGATCCTCCATGAAGCACTGAGGCGAGTGTAGCGCTGCGCACCTTTCGCCAGCGTCATCGCCCGCGCAACGAATCGTTACGCCACCACCGCACGCTCTGGTAGGTGCCAACCTTGGTTGGCACACTCCGTCCACAACCGCAACAATGCACCCTTCAAGGACGACTACAGGAGAAGCGCATGCAGGGTCTTATGGCAGAACACCGCGCCGCGGGTGAAACCGCATGGCCATGATCCTGGCGCTGGTGCTGCTGGCACCGCTGCTGCCACTGGCCCTGCTGGTGCTGATGTGGCGGCGTGCGCCGCGCTGGCAGGGCAACCCGTGGCTGTATCGGGCGGGCTTCGCCTTCCTGGCTGCGCTGCTGTCGCCCACGCTGCTGATGGCCGGCCACGGTGGCCTGCCGTGCCCCACCTTCGGTGGCCTGATACTGGTGTTCATGCGGCTGGAATGGATTGGCGATCTGCAGTTGAACCTGATCGCGTTTGGCAGCAAGGACGCCGCGATCCTGTCGGCACCGTTCCTGGTGGTGTTTGCCGCCGCCCTGTTCATCCCGCTGCGCACCGCCCGCCGCGCCAGCCTGACGTTCGAATGATCGCGCCCCCATCGGGTGCCCATTAGCCTGGTAGGTGCCAACCTTGGTTGGCACGAACCGTCCGCGCCAAACATGCGATCTGCCTCTGAAGGACTACAGATGGTCAGCAAAGACCCAACCAGCGAAGGCCCCGTGGATGCGGCATTCCGCCCCGTCCTGACTTGGATGGCCAACGAAATCGCAGCCGGCCGCCCGCCGCAGACGGCAAACGTGTACCTGCGCACCGCCGATACGTGGGAGGCCATCACCGGCATCCTCAAGGACTACGGCGAAACCCTAGTGCCGCTGCCGGAGACGAGCTGGGAATCCTCGGTGTGCCAGTGGAACGGGCATCACTGGCAGGTCCTGGTCGACCTGTACACGCAGGGAGAGGGGCGAAGCGATCTGGTGATGAGCGTGGACATCATCGAAACCGACGACGACTTCGACTACACACTGCACCTGGTCTATGTACCCTGATTACACGCACCCGTAGAGTCGAGCTTGCTCGACTGCCCTGGTTCTTCGTAGAGTCGAGCTTGCTCGACTGCCGTAGCAAAGAGCAGTCGAGCAAGCTCGACTCTACCAATGCAACGCAGTCCCGAATCGCCCGGCATTCCAATCCAAACAGTCGTGCATCGCCCGACATTCCAAGCAAAGCAACCACGCACCGCCCGGCATTCCAAGCCAAGCAGTCCCGCATCGCCGGGCATTCCAAGCCAAGCAGTCACGCATCGCCCGGCATTCCAAGCCAAGCAGTCACGCATCGCCCGGCATTCCACGGTCAAGCCGCCATGCACCACCCGGCTCGGCCCATGCACGCATGGCGTGGATCTACCGGTGTCCGCCGGGCCTGTCCCGGCACATCCATCCAAGCCCGGCCGTGGCCCCAGCCGCCATCATCGCGTTGCCTCCCGGCCGCTTGTGCTACTACGGCCCGTGCAGTCCTTCCCCCTTCGGAGCACGACCATGGTCAACCCCGTCGCCCAGGCCCATCGCGGCCCGGGTACCACAATTTTCAGTCTGCTGAACCCCATACCGTTCGGCTTCTTCGTCGCCGCGCTGATCTTCGACATCCTCTACCTCAACACCGCCGAGGTGATGTGGGGCAAGTCCGCCGCCTGGCTGATCACCTTTGGCCTGCTGATCGCCATCATTCCGCGCCTGATCAATCTGTTCGCGGTGTGGCGCCGCAACGGCACCGCCACCGGCGTGGACCGTGTGGATTTCGTACTGAACCTGCTGGCCATCGTGCTGGCCATCTGGAACGCCTTCGTGCACAGCCGCGACGCCTATGCGGTGGCGGTGCCGGGCACCGTGCTGTCCGCGCTGACCGTGGCTCTGATCGCGATCGGCTACATCCTGTTGTCACTGCAGGCCCCGGTGCTGCAGGGAGGTCGTCATGGCTGAGCGCATCCTGCCCACGCTGGGCATCCTTTCCCTGGCGGTCATGCTCGCCGCCTGCGCCGGCAAGGCCGAATACCACCCGGCCGACCAGTCCGGTCCGCAGCCGCCGCTGCCCAAGCCGGCCAATTTCCTCATGCCGCCCATGCAGGTGCCCAAGGGCGTGGGCTGGGCCGAAGGCCAGGCGCCGGCCGTGGCCGAAGGCCTGAAGATCGAGCGCATTGCCGCCAACCTGCAGCACCCGCGTCGCCTGCTGACCCTGCCCAATGGCGATGTGCTGGTGGTGGAGGGCAATGGCCCGGGCGAAGAACCGGTCACCACGCCCAAGCAGTGGATTGCCGGCAAGGTGAAGGCGCGCTCGGGCAAGGCCGGCAAGGGCGGCAACCGGGTCACCCTGCTGCGGCGTACGCCGGGCACCGATACCTGGACCCAGCACGTCTACATCGAAGGCCTGCATTCGCCGTTCGGCATCCAGTTGATCGGCAACACGCTGTATGTGGCCAACACCGGCAACATCATGCAGTACCAGTACGTGCCGGGCGCCACCCGCATGGCCGACACGGGCCGCGAGTTCACCGATCTGCCCAGCACCATCAACCACCACTGGACCAAGGAACTGCTGGCCAGCCGTGATGGCAGCAAGCTGTACGTGGGCGTGGGGTCCAACAGCAACATCACCGAAAATGGCCTGGCCGTGGAATACCGCCGCGCCGTGGTGCTGGAAGTGGACGTGGCCACCCGTGGCAGCCGCATCTACGCATCGGGCATCCGCAATCCCACCGGCCTGGACTGGGAACCGAGCACCGGCGCGCTGTGGGCGGTGGCCAACGAGCGCGATGAGATCGGTGCTGACCTGGTACCCGATTACCTCACCTCGGTGAAGGAGGATGGCTTCTACGGCTGGCCCTACAGCTACTACGGCCAGCACGTGGACGAACGCGTGCAACCGCAGCGGCCCGATTTGGTGGCCAAGGCGATCAAGCCCGACTACGCCATCGGCTCGCACGTGGCACCGCTGGGCCTGCTGTTCTACACCGGCCAGTCGCTGCCCGCGAAGTACCACGGCGGCGCCTTCATCGGCGAACACGGCAGTTGGGACCGGTCACCGCTGAGCGGCTATGAAGTGGTGTACGTACCGTTCAAGGACGGCAAGCCGACCGGCCGCCCGCAACCGGTGGTGACCGGGTTTGCATCGAAGGATGAAAAGACCCTGATGGGCGCCCCGGTGGGCATGGCGATGGACGCCGACGGCGCGCTGCTGGTGGCTGACGACGTAGGCGACGTCGTCTGGCGGGTCTCGGCGAAGTAGCGGAATTGTAGAGTCGAGCCATGCTCGACTGCTTTGACCGTGGCTCTGGCATTGGCTCTGGCCTTGGCCTTGGCCTTGGCTTTGGCTTTGGCTTTGGCCGTGGCTCTGGCTCTGGCTCTGGCTCTGGCCTTTGTAGAGTCGAGCTTGCTCGACTGCTTCTGCCAACAGCAGTCGAGCAAGCTTGTATGTTCCCGCCGGCTCCTACGAGGTATGTAGGAGCCAGGGTGGAGGGACCGT
>NZ_JAAIUZ010000038.1:0-7644 GCF_010894375.1 Stenotrophomonas sp. B1-1
ACCCGCACCCCGTTTGATGGGGCGGTGATTGATCGAGCCGTGCAGCTGACCGAGGGGGCCGATATGCCCGATGAAGTCCGTGCCCGGCTGTTGCTGGCGCGTGCCCGGGGCGTACTCGGCACCGGTAGCGACGATGCGTCGCTGCCGCTGGACGCCGTCACTGCAGCGGTTGCCGACCTGCGCCGAGCGATCGCGCTGCACGATAGCTGTGGCGGCAAGGAAGACCTCAAGCGCGCTGAGCGCATGTTGAAGAGATTCGAGGCCAGCTGATCCAACCGCTGGCTCACACTGAGCGTACCCCGCAACCCCGCCGGCTCGGGGCCGATCATTCACAGCGTGCTGATGGATGTGACGCCCCGACCACCGGCGATCAGGACATCACCATGAGCAGCTTTACCGCCAATTCCTCTACCCCTTCAAAGCAAGATCCCATCGCTGCCGGCGATTTCTGGCCACGCATCGAGATGGATGTGCTGCGCGAGACGATCCGTATTCCAGGCAATGTAACCCCACAACGCCTGCGTGCGACCGTAGTGATGGCCGTGATGTCAGTGATGGCCGAATTAGACTCTTGGCGCACCGAGCGGGAAGCAGCCGGCTATCGCACCTTGAACGAGGTGCCGGCGGCGATCGTCGATGGCCAGCCCTATTTGGTGCAGCTGTTTCTGCGCGCGGTCTACTGCGCCACCGCTGTGGAGTTGCACGAGCGGTACCGCAGCTATGACGCCACCGCTCAGGGCAATCAGCGCGCCGATGATCTAAGCCCCACCATTGATGAGATGCGCCGGGATCTGCGCAATGCCATCAGCGATCTGCTCGGTACCCGCCGGGTCACCGTGGAGCTGATCTGATGCGCGTGATGGCCCTGCAAGGCGACACGCTCGATGCGCTGTGCCACCGCCACCTGGGTACCACCGCCGGCATGGTGGAAAAGGCCCTGGCACTCAATTACGGGATCAGCCTGCACGGGCCGATCCTGCCGCTGGGCACCGTTATGGAGCTTCCCGAGGTGCCGACCCCATCCGCGGGCGCCGTGGTGCGCCCGCTGGTTCAACTCTGGGACTGATGATGACCGAACCCACCTCCACCGGCAGCATGGCCGCCCTGGCCGCTAGCGTTGGCCTGGCCTCGCTGCTGCCTGGCATCGAGACTGATGCCTTCATTGGCGCCTTCGCTGGTGCCACCTTGTTTGTCGTCTCGGCCAAGGATCTGTCGCTGTTCAAGCGCGTGATCTACCTGGCCATCAGTGTGGTGGCCGGCTACCTAGGCGGTACCGAGGTCATGGTCCGCTTCGATGTGGCCTCCAGTGGCCTGGCTGCCTTCCTGTGCGCGGCCACCATCATCACCCTGACCCTGGCCCTGATCGAGCGCAGCCGCAGCGCTAATCCGCGCCACCTGCCGCGTGGAGGCTGCGATGGTTGAACTGCTCACCCCTGCAACCTTGCTGTGCTGCCTGGCTATCTGCGCACGCCTACTGAGCTATCGGCCTGCGCCTGGCGCCCGACACCGCCCGGGCATTGCCTGGGCCGCCTGGCTGCTGATCGCCGCCACCGGCGGTCAGGCCCTGCAGATCCTGCTGCTGGGCCAGCGTGCACCCGTCAGCGGTTGGCAGCTGATCCTGCTGCTGATCCTGGCAGTGGCCGTGTACCGCGCACGCGGCAATCTAGCCCAGTTGTTTGAAGGCCGCTGACATGCTCACCGCTGCACTACTCGCCCAGATCATGCAGTGCCCGCTGCCGCGCGCCCAGCGCTGGGTCGATCCGCTGAACGCGGCCATGAAGCGCTTTGGCATCACCACGCCGGTGCGTGTGGCCTACTTCCTGGGCCAGCTGGGCCATGAGAGTCTGAGTCTGTCGCGGGTGGAGGAATCGCTCAGCTACAGCCGCGCCCGCCTGCTGGACGTGTTTGGCGCCTATGTAGATGCCGATGAGGCGGCGGCCTTTGTGCACCAGCCGGTCAAGCTGGGCAATCGGGTCTATGCCAACCGCGATGGCAACGGCACCGAGACCAGTGGCGATGGCTACCTGTTCCGAGGGCGCGGGCCGATGCAGCACACCGGCCGGGGCAACTATCGGCATGTCGGTCAGCTTATTGGCCAGCCGCTGGAAGAACAGCCGACCCTGCTGCTGGAGCCGGAAATCGGCGCCATGGCCGCTGCTGCCTACTGGCGCGATGCCGGCCTCAACACCCTGGCCGACAAGCGCGACGTGTTGGCCGTCAGCCGCACCGTGAACCTGGGCAATGCGCGCAGCCGCGCCACGCCCAACGGCCTGGCCGATCGCACCGCGCGCACCACTCGCGCCCTGGCTTTGCTGGGAGTGCGCTGATGCTCCAGCGCCTCCTGCTAGCGCTGATCCTGGTGCTGGCCACGGCCGGCCTGTTCAGTTGCCAACAGATCCGCGTCAGCCGCGCCATGACGGCACTGGATCGTGCCAACGACGCCCTGGACCGCGCAAACGCCGAAAAGGCGGACTTGGCCAACCAGCTGACCCTGGCCCAGGGCACTACCCGCGTCGTGACCGAATACGTGGACCGCGTCCAGGTCGTACGCGAGCACGGCGACACCATCGTCAAAGAGGTCCCTGTCTATGTCACCCAAAATGCGGATGCTGCCTGCGCTGTGCCTGCTGGCTTCGTGCAGCTCCATGACGCCGCCGCGACCGGCCAACCTGCCGGTGTTGCCGGCGATCCTGATGCGCCCGCCGCCGGCGTTGAACTCTCTACCGTCGCCCAAACCGTCGCCAGCAACTACGCCCTCTGCCACGCCACTGCCGAGCAAGTGATCGGCCTACAGGGCTTGGTGAGGGAACTGCATGCCGCGCTCGGTGGCCAGGAACATGCACCATGAAGAAGCCCCAGCTCTTACGCCAGCACCTGGTGGCCGCCCTGCCCTGCCTACAGGCCGACCCCGAGCGCCTGCTGATCTTTGTCGACAACGGCGGGGTGGCTGGCACCTACCGACCCGGCGCCTCGTTTGAATACCGCTACACCCTGGACCTGGTGCTAACCGACTTTGCCGGCGCCCCGGAGGCGGTGATGGTACCGCTGCTGCAGTGGCTGACCCGTCATCAGAGCGAACTGCTGGCAAACCCTGCCAATCGCGACAAGCTGACCTTTGAGGTCGATGTGCTGTCCGACAACCTGGTGGATTTGGCCATCAAGCTGCCGCTAACTGAGCGCGTGCGTGTGGTGCGCGATGCAGGCGGTGCGCTGATACTGGAGCACTTGCCCGAACCGCCCACCGAGGACGAACACACCGATACGCTGGCCGGGGGCGCGCTGTTGGCCGATGGCGTGGTGATCGCCACCCTGCCGACCATCGCGTAATGAACGCAGATCTGCAGCGCCTTGAGAACTGGGTCGCGCCGCTCCTACAGCAGCTGCAACCTGCCCAGCGCAGCCGGCTGGCCCGCAAGGTGGGCACCGCGCTACGTCGCGCGCAGCAACAGCGCATTGCGGCCCAGAAGAACCCGGACGGCTCGCCCTATGCGGCCCGTCGCAATCCGCCCAGCCGCCGCGCCAAGGCCGGGCGCATCAAGCGCGGGGCGATGTTTGCCAAAATCCGACAGGCGCGCCACCTGCGCGTGCGCGCAAACCCCAATGAAGTGGCCGTGGGTTTTACCGGACGTGTCTCGCGTATCGCTATGGTCCACCAGGAAGGCCGGGGCGATAGCGTGAGCAAAGGCGGCCCACGCGTGACCTATCAGCGGCGTCAGCTGCTGGGCTTTACGCAAGCCGATGTTCTTCAGGTCCGCGAACTAATTTTGGGCCACCTCCGCCAGCAGTGGCAGCCTTACCCCAAGTGAAACGTTGCAGCACGGCAATGTACACCGCCCGTGTCAGTCCAGATAAGGCCATGGCGCACACCATCGAGCGGCCGACATGCGTTGTGATGTAAAAGGCGAGCGGCCGAGGCAATCAAAGTCGCTCTAGATCAAGCTAAACCGACGAAGCGCAACCATCGGCACAAATGAACACCGCAAGAAAATTCGAATATTTTCGAACAATATCGGCCAGGCGCTAGACCCAATATCACGTCCAAAAGAGGGAAGATCCAGCGCGGCTCAGCCACTTCGATCGAAGATCTGTACCCAACAGATCAACTATTGCTTCCCGGTCAACGCGCATCATCCAGCCAACCATCTTCAAGCGAACCTTCATGGTAATTATTCGATCATCTTCGCCTCCACCTAGCCCGACCCGCATCTACCTGGGCGATGGAGTTATGTGCCGACCTGGAGAAGCTCGCACCTTCGCACAGAAAATTGTCGAAGCGTGCAATAGACGATGCACCACGGAGATAATCTCCACCCACCCGCACAGCGACCCGACCTCTGCAGAAACATTCCGCTGTCTGGCCAAAGGTTACTTTGGCTCTATCGAAGATCGCATTGAAAGTAAGTCACTCTTGATGCAGATGGACATTGCTCGAATCCCTTCGCTTCGCAATCACGCCCAGGCCATTGCAGAAGGTGATGCGGTTGCGATCCAAACTTTGCGCACCCAAGTCGACAACGCACCTATCACAGCGTTATTTGACAGCCTCTGCATCTCTCACCAGCAAGGCTCATTAATCTTGGCTATGGAAGAGCTTTCGAACGATGACATCCAACCCCTAATCGAGGAGGCACGCACAAACATCTTTCTTCGCCATGGCGCAAATCCACGAAATTTAGCCAATTATGTTGCACAAGGAATTTCATGGACGCATCCGCGAAACGATAGGAATGTTGCAATTGCCCTGGAATACACAATTTCGCAGATTCCGCCTGAGCAGTTGCGGGAAGATCAGAATGAGGGGGATTATCAAGTTCTTTTACGAGTCGCGAGTACGCCACGCGATGGCATTGAAGCACTGACCACTCATATCGAACAACTCTCCGATCAGGATTTTCAGGCAGTGCTGCGTCAATGTGCCGTAGAACTTCTGGTATGGGGTGAAGTACAACGCAGCGACGCAAAAAATTGTGTGGGAATCACACTTGCCCTTGCCAATGAAGGTGGGCGACTGGAGCTCAAGAAGCTGATCGAGCAACCTTATCGGGACCCCAATGTGATGCTCATCGGCTAAAGGTAATCTGTAGCGCGTGACACTACGTGTCAGGGCAATAGTGAAGTGTCCGCGGCCCGACGACGATGCTTCAACCTTCGTGTCGGGCCGTTATTGTGTCCACCTTTACCGCCGTTGATCTATCAAAGCTGCCCGTACCCGATGTGTTCGAGCAGCTCTCCTTCGAGCAGCTGCTCGCCCAGCGCGTGGCCGAGCTCCACCTCTACCTGCCCAACGTGCTGCTGCTCGAGTCCGAGCCGCTCTATAAGCTGCTCCAGGCCAGCGCGTACCGCGAGCTGATCCTGCGCGAGCAGTTCAACCAGCGCGCCAAAGGTCTGCTGCTGGCCTATGCCCAGCACGGCGACCTGGATCACCTGGCCGCACCGTTTGGCGTCACCCGGCAACTGCTGACACCGGCCGATCCGGTCACCGGCACGCCGGCGGTGTATGAAGATGATGCCGCCTTCCGCCGCCGAATCCAGCTGGCCCCGGAGGGCCTGTCTGTCGCCGGGCCGGAAGGTGCCTACATCTTCCATGCCTTGGGCGCCGATCCGCGTGTGCTCGATGCCAGCGCGATCAGCGATGCGCCGGGCGTGGTGCGTGTGTCGATCCTCTCGCGCGAGGGCGATGGTAGTGCCTCCAGCGAGCTCATCACTGCCGTGGATGCGGCGCTTTCGGCCGACTCGGTACGCCCGCTGACCGACTACGTCATTGTGCAAACGGTGGAGGTCGTGGCCTTTGCCATCGACGCCAGCGTGTACACCTTCGCCGGCCCCGATGCGCAGGTGGTGCTCGGCGAGGCCCGCCGACGCCTGCAGGCCTATGTGGATGACTCCCACCGCATCGGACGCGATGTGACCCGCTCGGGACTGTTTGCAGCCCTTCATGTCGAGGGCGTGCAGCGCGTGGAACTGCATGCGCCGCTGGCCGATATCGCCGTGACAGCCACCCAGGCCAGTCACTGCACCAGCATCACGCTCACCAATGGCGGGGTGGGCGATGACTGAGGCCGTTGCCCGCCCGGTTCGCGCCATGCCGTTTGCCGTCGGCAATGGTGCCACCTCCCGTTACCGCCTGAGCATTGCCGGCTATGCCTGGCCGGACATCCGTCAGTTGCAGGAGGTCTATCTCAGTGATTGGCGTGGCACTGTGCCCCTGTCCAATCGGCCGCGCAGCAATCAGCTCGTCTACTCGCAGCAGCCGGACCGATCACCGTGGAAGGGCAGCAACTGCCAATTACTGACCGAGCTTCCAGCGCCGGACGGCAGCGCCACCGCTGTACGTCTGATCCCGACCGGCGCTACTCCCAGGTCGCATTACGTGCGTCAGCCGATCACCGTCCCGGCACTGTCGCAAGGGGCAGCCGTCTCGGCCTATGTCCGCAGCGACGGCGCATCGCGAGCGGTGCTGACCTTGTCCAGCCCCACCGGCGCCGTGCAGGTGGAGTACCGCTTTGCCGACGCCCGCTTCACCTGCGTGCAAGCGCCAGCAGGCGTTACGGTGGCCGCCGACCCGCTCGAAGATGGTTGGGTGCGCCTGCGGTGCGAGAACGTGCCCAACCTGAGTCCGCAGGCCCGAGAGCTCACGGTATACCCCTCCTGCGAGGGTAGCCTGGCCGGTCCCTGGAGCCGGATCAATGCCACCGCCATCGTCTCGGATCCATCGCCGATCGCCGGGGTGAACTACGACGGCCTGATCGAAACCGCCGTTTCCACCAATCAGCACCATTACGCGTACCTGCGCCACATCGTGCGTGCCGGGCATCGCTACCGGCTTCGTCTGGCCGCACGCGAGCGCAACGGCAGCAAGCGCTACCTGGGGTTGCAGTTGCAGAGCACCGACGGCGCCGTGGCGCGCACCAATCGCTTGGCCGTCGACCTGGCCGAGGGCATTGTGGTCGGACCGATGGATACCCCTAATGTGAGCGCGCTGCGCATCGTGCCCAGCGGCGACGGCGGCCGGTTGATCGAGATGGATGTCACCGGGGTGGCCGATGGGCTGCTGATGCTAGCGCTCTATCTGCACGTACGCCCCGACAGCGATCAATACCCGGGTGATGGGGCCTCCGGCTTGGACATCACCGCCCCTTACCTGTGGGATCTGGACGATGCAACGAGCCCGGTATATCCGTACACCAGCACGAGCGTTGTGCCAGGTGGCGAGGAACATGCATTGCGCTTGTGGGGAGCGCAGCTGGAGTACGGCCCACAGGCCACCGGCTACATCCCCACCTTTGCTACATCGGTCACCGTGGTCGATTACCGGCTTCAGGCGCCCTGGACGATCACGCTGGATCAGCCCTTGCCTGCCGGCGCACGGCTGAGTTGGGACGGGATCATCGGCCATGTACCCTCCCCTACCCTGTTGCCGCCCAATGCCACCGCGCTGGAGCGTGCCGGCGAAGCGGCCGATGCCTGCCTGATGCAGGTGCCCATGACCCATGGCTTGCTCAAGGATCCGATGCGCTGCCCGACCGGCTTCCTGCCGTGGCTGGCCTGGGAGATGTCCCTGGATAGCTGGGACAGCGCCTGGCCCGAGCGTATCAAGCGCCAGCGCATTGCCAGCGCCATCCCGATCCAGCGCAGCAAGGGCAC
>NZ_JAAIUZ010000039.1:0-6726 GCF_010894375.1 Stenotrophomonas sp. B1-1
CCGCGCAGGAAGCTGCCGCGACGCTTGAGGCTGTAGTCGCGTTCCAGGCATGCCAGCACCTGCTCGAGGATGTGGATCTCCATCGGCGATCTCAGCGCTTGAACGTAGAGGGCAGGCGGACAATGCGGCCGCCGGCGGCCTGGAAGGCCTTGATCTGCCGGCGCAGGGCGTCGGCCTCAGCAGCCTTCTGCGACGGACTGACCGGCACAAAGTCGGCCGGGGCCTTGACCAGGGGCTGGTGCTGGACGGTGGTCCAGCCGTGCTTGCTGCTCATCAGCCGGCCTCCGTATAGACCACGCCACAATCGACCAGGGCCACGCCGCGATCGGTCAGCTCCAGCGCCAGCGCGTCGGACGGGCTGCAGCGCAACAGCCGCAGGTGCATCAGCCTGGCCACCGGCTCGGCGGTGAAGGTGGGCGACAGGCCCTTATCCGAAGGCCGGCGGCCGATGTAGCCGGCTCCGGTATGCACCAGGCCCTGATGGCGGGCGGCGGATTTCAGGCAAAGCTGCGCCGTTGGCGGCAGGGCCGCCAATTCAAGAATAGGCATTGGGTAACCTCAGTTAGCTGGGTTTAGAGGCTGGGACTATCGAAGATGTCCAGCTGGGCATCGTTTTGCTGCTGACGCAGGGCGCGCTCGGCAAGGGCGCGCTCATACGCCGGAGTCGGGGGCAGGTCACAGGCCGGGGCATTGGGAATGCCGCTGGGGCTGACCAGGCCGGTGATCTCGGTGTGGCCGGAGTAGCTGGCCGAACACAACGGGTTTTGGCACACGTACACGTCGTTACGCAGATGGGGATGTAGCAAGTAGCTGGTGCGCTTGACCAGCACCGAATGGCAAGCGCCGCAGTGGAAGACACCTTTGCGTTGAATGACGGGTGCGTGCATGGTCATCAGTCCTGGAGGGTGCCGATCTTCATGCCCAGCAGAACGGCGGCACGGTGGGCTTCGCCACGCAGGCCCTTCTTCTGGCCATGCATGACTTGGTAAACCGTCGCATACGGCAGGTTGTGCGTCTTGGCGAACGAGGCGATGGACTGACCTGTACGCAGGAACTCCGCCCGCACTTGCTCGGGGCTCTTGACGGCTATGTCTCCGCTTTTCATCGCAAAAGGTTAAAAATAGTGGAGGTTGGGAAAACATTAGTACGACAGATCGTATCTGTCAATGATCAGGATACGTTTGTATGGATTTTTTTGACGATGAAGTGTTCGACGCTGGAGTTCGCCTGCGAGCCGAGCGCAAGCGCTTGGGTCTCACCCAAGAACAAATGGCAGACGCCGTAGGCATCAAAAAGCAGTCCCAGTTGCGCTACGAATCTGGGAAGAGCTCGCCTACGCTGGAGTATCTCTTTCGGTTGCAGCGGCTAGGCGCAAATATTGCCTACATCTTGACCGGGGCCGCCGGTGGCTTGGACTCTCGAGAGGAGGAGGTGCTTCTCAAGTTCCGCCACGCTAGTGACGATACGCAACGGGCAGTTCTGGGGGTTCTTGCTAGCGTCGTCTCGCGCGAAGATGCGCCGGATAGAGAGACTCAGCGGATCCGCGTGGGAGGGGACAACAATGGCCACGTTGTAATTGGCAGCAACAATAAGTTGGGCGGGTCCGTCCACATTGGCAGCCGCCGCAAGCGCAGCAAAGCCCCGAAGTGAACATTGGGGTGCTCCAAATCGTGCTGGCTGGAAGAGCCAACAGGCAGCGGCAATCCAGGACGGTGCGCCATGCACCCAAGTCCATTCAGTTGCAGCTGAAACTACCGTCGCGACTTTGACGGTCGCAATCGATCTAATTCGAATTGTCACCAGCAGGCGCGCCACCGCGCTCAAGCTCGAGCGCGGTGGTAAATCCGCCGCTTCCATCAAGGGTGTGGGTGGTCTTGGCCACCAGCCAATCGGTGCCATCGATCTCGGGTTTGAAGCCGCGCACCGTCACGGTTTGCTCGGGATAGATGTCTGCCCGGCCCAGCCCCAGGCGATAGCTCAATTGAGCGGTGCCGCGCTCTAAGCGCTTGAATTCCGCCTCGGCCTGCTGCCGCGCTTCCTCTGCGTTGGCGTAGGTGGCCTGCAGCTTCTTCTCGTTATCGGCCGTTCCTACCAGCACGCTATTGCGACGTGCATTGCGGCGATCGCTCCAGTAGGCGCGCACACCGGTGTAGCTGTCCCGATCGGCGACGGTGTAACGATGCTGGTCACCGGAGGCGCGGGTGATGAGCACGCCCGGCAGCGGCGTCCCACTGGCGGTGACGCCGGCACCGATGGGCGCAAAGATCAGCGTGCCGGCCTTGACCGTGGCCACCGCATCAAAGCGCTTGGCCAAGCGGGTGAGCAGGTTGATATCGCTCTCGTTGGCTTGATCCAGGTGTGGGATGGCCACACCGGCAAGGCTGTCTGCAATGGATGGGCGCAACGCATGCTCAGCGGCGATCGCGCTGAGGATCTCGCCCAAGGTGGTGTCGTGCCAACTGCGCTCGCGGCGGCTGCGCACGGCGCCAGTGAGATCGGCCGAGCGCGCTCGAATATTGACGATATCCGGTGCACCGCTGTGCTCGACGTCATCGACCTTGAAAGTGCCTTTGTCGAATAGCCCACTGTCGCGCCAGCCGATGGCCACCTGCAGCGTCACGCCACGTCGAGGCAGCGCCAGGCGTCCGTCGTGATCATGCACGCGCAGGGTGACTTCGTCAGCCTGATCGCCTCGGCTCTCGGTCAGCGACAGATCCAGCAGGCGCGGTGCCAAACGGTCCGTCAGGTCCTGCCCGTCGAGCAGGACCTGCCAGGCCGGAATGGGGTAGGGCGCGGTCCTCATGCCACTTCCTCCACGATGCCATCGTCATCGCGCTCCAACTGCAGCTGAAACTCGATCAGGCGTGGTGTACCGTCGGGGAAGAACTCCTTGCGGGTTTCGCTCAGGCTGACGATCACATAAGCGCCGTACACCCGGCCGGTGCCTTCAACCAGGGCCTGCGGTGTGCCCTGGTCGGCCAGCTCGCGCAGTCCATCGAGCACGTGTAGATCCTCGACCAGCTCGGCACTAATGGTGCCTTGCAGACTGATGGAATCATCGCCCAAGCCCACGTACTGCCGGGCAGGTCGGGCGTGCAGGCGTTCGCTGCTGGCATGGCGCCAGGTGAGCTGGCGTTGAAACTGCTCATAGGCGGCGGTGGACAGGGCAAACACGAAGGTGCCGTAGCTCATCATCATGGGGCAGGTCTCAATCGGTCAGGCGCGAGGCACGGCGGCTGGTCTTCTCGCGCTCGATCTTCTCGATCTCGGCGCGCACTGCGGCCGCAATGCCCTGGCTATCGGTCCCAGGGGGCACGGTGATCTGGATGGTGTAGCTGGGACCGCCGGAGGTGCCCGTAGCGGCCTGCGCCGCCGCCGGGGCTATCACCGGGCCGCCGCCGGCCAGCACCGGCGCTGTGGCCGCGCCCAGGGCGATGCCGGCACCGGCCTGCTTGAGCCGGGTGCCCAGCGTGGCCACCTGCTGTAGCGGCTCGCTCTGGCTGCGGTCTAGCCCGCCGGCCAAGCCCTGCATGGTGAAGTCGCCGAACTGGGCGAACACGCGCGAGGGGCTGTGGATGCCGAGCATGCCCTTGAACTTGTCCATCACACCCGAGGCGATGCCGGCGACGGCATCCATCGCTGCGCTGCCTTTGGACACGATGCCGTTGACCAGGCCCTGCACCATGTCGATGCCGGCCTGCATCATCTTGGCCGGCCAGCCCAGCAGGATCTGGTTAGCGCCGTCCCACATCGCGGTGAGGCCAGCGCGGATCTTCTCGCCGTTGCCGGTGAACAGGCCCACGATCAGCGACCAGGCACCTTGCAGGTACGTCCACGCCCCGCCGACGGCGTTTTGGATCACCGGCAGGATCGTGGTGAACGCGCTGACCAGCCAGCCGATGGCCTTGACCGCCATCTGCAGGTTGACCGTCAGCACCGTGCCCAGGATCTGACCAAAGCCACGGCCGGCATCGCTGGCGCCCTGCAGCTGCTCGCTGGTGGCTTGGAACGGGGCAAAGAGCTTCTTCACCCAGTCCCATGCCTTGCCCATCGCGGTAGACACGAGGTCCCACACCGGGCCGAGCGGTTCCAGCGCGGTGGCCAGCTCATCCATGATCGGTCCCACCACATCGACGATGCCTTGCCAGGTCCCGATCATGAAGGCCTTGATCGGCTCCCAGTACTTCCACACCAGGGCGGCGACCACGCCGATAGCCGCGCCGATGGCCAGCACCGGCAGGCTGATGCCACCGAGCAGCGGCAACAGCATGCGGCCCACGTTGAGCAGCATCGGGAAGGCGCGCCCACCCAGCGACAGCACCTGGCCCACCAGTTTGCCCACGCCGCCACCGCCACTGAGCAGCGTCACGGCCTTGTGCACTTGGGTCAGGGCCATCGCGCCCATGCCGCCGGCCATCAGCAGACCGCCCAGGGCGGTGGCCAGTACGCTGCCGATCACCGCGACTTTCGCAATGGTCTTGGTGAGCTCGGGGTTAGCGCGTACCCACTCGATGATTCTGCCGATCACTTCGCCGGTCTTGGTGGCCAGGGCCTTGAAATCCGGCAGCAACGTTTCGCCAATACCTTGTGCAAGCACCTGGAAGCTGTTGCGCAGCAACTGCACCGCATTCTCAGAAGTGGCCACGCGCGCGGCGTACTCGTTACTCATGGACCCGGCGTACTGCTGAGCATCGGCCACCTTGTCGAAGTTGCCTTTGAGCAGCTCCAGGTTGGTCAGCAGCGGGGCGATTGCACCGATGGATTCGCGACCAAACAGCTGGGTCATGGTGGCCGCCTGCTGGGCCTTGGGCAGCTGCTTGAGCTTTTCCAGGACCTGCAAGATCGCCCCACCGGCGTCGGCCTGCATGGCCGTGGCCATATCGCTGGCTTTCAGGCCCAGCTGTTCAAAGGCAGCGACCTGGCGCTTGGTGGCGCCCTCACCGGAAGACAGGGTGAGCAGCATGTTCTTGATGCCGGTGGCCGAGACTTCCGACTCAATGCCCATGCCAGCCACGGTGGCGCCCAGTGCGGCCAGCGGGCCGCTACCCAAGCCGGCCACCTCGCCCAGTGCACCGATGCGGTTGACCACAGCGCTAATCTTCTGGACGTTGGCAGGGCCGGTATTGCCCAGGAAGTTGATCTTGTCGGCCAGCTCGACCACATCGTCCTGACCCATACGGAAGGCCGTGCGCCAAGTGGCCATGGTCTGGCCGGCTTCTTCGGCAGTGTTATCAAAGGCCACGCCCATCTTGGCCGCGTCCTCGGCAAAGCGCACCAGCTCCTGTCGAGGAATGGAGGCTTGGCCGGCGGCGGCCACAATCTTGGCAATATCAGCTGGAACCATCGGCAAGGATCGGGACAGATCCTCGATATCGCGGCCCATCTGCTTGAAGGCTTCAGGCGTCTCAAAGTCGACGACCTTCTTTACATCAGCCATGGCCGATTCGAAGGTCATGGCTTGTGCGACCGGGAAGGCCTGCGCGCGCAGTGCAGTGGCGGCGGCCAGGGCGATGCCGGTGCCGCTGGCCGCCGCAGTCATCCCTGCGCTGTGAATCTTGCGGCTACGGGCCATGGCCGCATCCAGGGCGGCCAGACGGCCGCGCTGTTGCTCCATCTGGGCGGTGGTGGCAGCGATGTCGGTGCGCAGCGCACGCTCATGGCTGCCCAGCTGCTGGGTGCTGATGCCGGTGCGGTCCAGCCCCGTGCGCAGGCGTTGCAGTTCCACCGCGCTCTGCTGGTGCTGAGCTTTCAACGAGGCGGCAGAGCGTTTGGCCTCATTCAGGGCCCTGCTCATGGCGCGGGTGGGGGCGTTGGATCGGCCGATTTCGCCCGCAAGTTGCCGTACCTTGGCAGTGGCTTCCTGGTGGGCGGCCTGCAGCGAGCGAGTGGCCTGCTGCGCCTGACGGAAGGCGTTGACATCGCGCTGAGCGGCATTGAGCCGGCGCAGGGTGGCGTTCTGCTCCTGCAGCGCACCGGACAGCCCTTTGCTGCCGGCCATGATCTTGCGGAAGGGGGCGCTGGCCTGGTCCAGGGCCTGCAGGATGACCTGCAGGCGCAAGTTGCCGCCGCTCATGCCGGCACCGACGCGCCGGCGAACCGGCGATGGCCGTGGCGATCAACGCCGCCCAAGGGAAAGAACATCACGACTGTGCTCCACTTCGAACTCGGGCGCGCTCGCGCCAGTGCACCAGCTCATCCAGGGTCATGGCCGATAGCTCGGTCAGGGTGAACCCGAAGATCACCGCGATATCGGCCATGTACTCCTCTACGCAAACAGGGAGGCCTTCTGCGCCTTGGACAAGAAAAAACGCGACACGACGGTGGCCACCGCGACCAGGTCGACCGGATCGAGGTTGTTCACATCGTTTGCGGTCAAGGTCGGGGTGCTGATGCGCGGCAGCAGCAGGGCCAGGGAGGCCACATCCATCTGCATCAGCTCCTGCAGCTTGATGCCGCGCAGCTCGCCGGCGCTGGGCCGGCGCAGGTGGAAGGAGGTGAGGGTCTGTTCACCGCGCGTGAGCGGGGATTCGAGCACCACGGTGTCAGAGGGCTGGCCCTCCACGGCGGTGGCGTTGGCAGTGTAGGCAGTTGAATCGTTCATGGAGTTCTCCAGGCAGGGAAGGGTTAGGCGCCGATGGCGCGACGCTGGGCGGCGAGCATGTCCACGCCGTTGACGATGAACACCATGCCGACCATGTCGATTTCGATCTCGGTGCGGCCGTTGAT
>NZ_JAAIUZ010000040.1:0-6461 GCF_010894375.1 Stenotrophomonas sp. B1-1
GGGCGCCACCACCGATGGCCGCACCATCGAGCGCTCCCATATCCAGGACATGGCCGAGACCTACGACCCGCTGCTTTATGGCGCCCGGATCTGGGTCGAACACCTGCGCAGCCTGTTGCCCGATAGCCCGTTCCGCGCCTATGGCGACGTGGTCGCGGTGAAGGCTGAAGAGGTCGATATTGGCGGCGTCTCCAAACTAGCCCTGTTTGCCCAAATCGTGCCCACCGATGACCTGGTGGCCATGGTCAATGTGAGCAAGCAGAAGCTGTACACGAGCATCGAAATTGCGCCCAAGTTTGCCGACACGGGCCGGGCCTATCTGCAGGGCCTAGCGGTGACGGACACCCCAGCTAGCCTGGGCACTGAAATGCTCGCCTTTGCGGCCCAGCATCCGGACAAGAGCCCGCTCACCGCGCGCAAGATCGACCCGGCCAATCTGTTTACCTCCCTGGAGGAAGTGCAGATTGACTTCGAGGACACCGCCCCGGCTGCGCCGCGCAAGAACCTGGTCACCCAGATCTTCGCAGGCCTGGGCCTGGGCAAGCCGGCGCCGGCGCCGACGCCGGCGCCGGAATCCGACCCTGCCGCGCACCTGGCCACGCTGAGCCAGCAGTTGAGTGAGGCCTTTGCGCAGCAGGAACAGCGCATGGAACAGCTAAACGAAGAGAACCGCACGCTGAGCGCCCGCGTGCAATCGCTGTCGACGCAAGTGGCCGGCCTGCGCAAGACCCTGGATGAAACCCCGCAGGCCTTCACCTCACGCCCGCCGGTTGCAGGGCCTGGCGTGAGCGCCGATGACGTCACCGACTGCTGATCCCCTCGCCTACTCCTTCATTTCGGACCCCACATGCGTACTGAAACCCGTCTCCAATTCAATCAGTTCACCCGCCGTGTAGCGGAGCTCAACAACGTCGAGTCGTCTCTGCAATCCTTCTCCGTGAACCCGTCCGTACAGCAGACGATGGAGCAGCGGATCCAGGAGAGCAGCGCTTTCCTGTCGGCCATCAACATGCCCGGTGTGCTGGACCTGAAGGGCGAAAAGATTGGCGTAGGTGTCAACAGCACCGTGGCCGGCCGCACCGATACCAGCGGCGCCGGCGAGCGTGTTCCGGCTGATGTCACCGCGCTGGACAGCACTGGCTATGAGTGCGTCCAGACCAACTTCGACACGGCTATTCCCTACGCACGACTGGATGCGTGGGCGCGGCAGAAGAACTTCCAGACACTGCTGCGTAACGCGATCACCCAGCGCCAGGCACTGGACCGAATCATGATCGGCTTCCATGGCACCTCGGCTGCGGCCACCACCGACCGGGCGGCCAACCCGCTGCTGCAGGACGTTAACAAGGGCTGGCTGCAGAAGTACCGAGAGCATGCGCCCAAGCGTGTGATGACCGGCGGCAAGACGGCGGGCGTGGTGCAGATCGGCGGCAAAGACGAGAGTACGCGCGACTTTGCCAATCTCGATGCGCTGGTGCTGGACGTGGTATCCAATCTCATCGATCCGTGGCACCAGGATGACACCGGTCTGGTGGTGGTGCTGGGCCGCGAGCTGGTGCATGACAAGTACTTCCCCATCATCGACCAGGACAACGCGCCCACCGAGCAGCTGGCCGCTGACCTGGTGCTGGGCAACAAGCGGATTGGCGGGCTGCGTCCGGTCATTGCCCCGTTCTTCCCGGCCAATGCACTGATGGTCACGTCGCTGGATAACCTGTCGCTGTATTGGCAGATCGGCGGACGCCGACGCTATATCCAGGAGCAGCCCAACAAGAACCGAATTGCCAACTTCGAGTCGTCCAATGATGCCTACGTGGTCGAAGACTACGGCCGTGGCACGGTGGTTGAGAATATCCGCAGCGGCGATGCGCCGGCCGAACCGGAGCCGGACAATGGCTGACAGTCCGGCCAAGCGCCATCTGCAGCGTGTGGAGGCCGCCCAGGCGGCCGCCCGCGCCGCAGCCGGCAACCCCCTGGAGGGCACTCCCATCCATGCCCAGATGCGTCAGCAGTTGGCCCATGACCAGGCGCGCCTGAAACAGATTCAGTCCGCGCAGGGCAAAGCACAGCTCAAGGCCGTGCTGCTGCCCAACTACGACGCGTACCTGGCGGGCGTTTTGGACGCCGATGCCGGTGGCCCCGATGAAGTGGTCTCCAGGCTGATGCTCTGGCACATCGATGCTGGTCTCTACCGACGTAGCCTAGACATCGCCGCCTACGTCCTGCGCCACGGGCTGGACATGCCCGATGCCTTCAAGCGGACGGCCGCCTGCGTGGTAGCCGAAGAGATCGGCCTGGCTGCGCTGAACGCGTTCAAGACCCGCACCCCGTTTGATGGGGCGGTGATTGATCGAGCCGTGCAGCTGACCGAGGGGGCCGATATGCCCGACGAAGTCCGTGCCCGGCTGTTGCTGGCGCGTGCCCGGGGCGTGCTCGACACCGGTGCCGACGACGCGCCTTTGCCGCTGGACGCGGTCACCGCAGCGGTTGCCGACCTGCGCCGAGCGATCAGCTTGCACGATAGCTGCGGCGGCAAGGAAGACCTCAAGCGCGCTGAGCGCCTGTTGAAGAAGTTCGAGGCCAGCTAAGAGCCTACTGGCTGACCTCACACCGAGCGTACCCCGCAACCCGCGCCGGCCCGGGGCCGATCACCCACCCTTTTCCCCTAGGGTGTGACGCCCCGGCCACCGGCGATTTACGAGACATCCCATGAGCAGTTTTGTTGCCAATGGCGCCACCGCTCCGGCCCACGATCCGATCAGTGCTGGCCCGTTCTGGCCGGACATCGATGTGAACGCACTGCGTGAGGCCATTCGTGTGCCAGGCGATGTTTTGCCGGCGCGCCTGCGCCAGACGGTGCTGGTGGCTCTGATCTCGGTGACGCGGGAGCTTGACGCCTGGCAAGCCAAACAGATGGCCGAGGGCTATGCCACATTGGACCAGGTGCCGGCGCGCAGGATCGACGGCAGGTCGGTGCTGGAACATTTATTTCACCGTGCAGTGCAGTGCTGCACCGCCGTGGAGCTGCACGAGCGCTATCGCAGCTATGACGCCACCGCCCAGGGGAATCAGCGCGCCGATGATCTGAGCCCCACCATTGATGAGATGCGCCGGGATCTGCGCAATGCCATCAGCGATCTGCTCGGTACCCGCCGGGTCACTGTGGAGCTGATCTGATGCGCGTGATGGCCCTGCAAGGCGACACGCTCGATGCGCTGTGTCACCGCCACCTGGGCACCACCGCCGGGCTTGTAGAAAAGGCCCTGGCACTCAATTACGGGATCAGCCTGCACGGGCCGATCCTGCCGCTGGGCACCGTTGTGGAGCTTCCCGAGGTGCCCGCCCCCTCCATCGGCGCCGTGGTGCGCCCGCTGGTTCAACTCTGGGACTGATGATGACCGAACCTACCTCCACCGGCAGCATGGCCGCCCTGGCCACCGGCGTCGGCTTGGCCTCGCTGCTACCGGGCATCGAGACCGATGCCTTCATCGGCGCCTTTGCTGGCGCCACCCTCTTTGTCGTCTCGGCCAAGGATCTGTCGCTGTTCAAGCGCGTGATCTACCTGGCCATCAGCGTGGTGGCCGGCTACCTGGGCGGTACCGAGGTCATGGTCCGCTTCGATGTGGCCTCCAGTGGCCTGGCTGCCTTCCTGTGCGCGGCCACCATCATCACCCTGACCCTGGCCCTGATCGAGCGCAGCCGCAGCGCTGATCCGCGCCACCTGCCGCGTGGAGGCTCCGATGGTTGATCTGCTCACCCCTGCCACCCTGCTGTGCTGCCTGGCCATCTGCGCACGCCTGCTGAGCTATCGGCCGGCGCCGGGTGCCCGTCACCGCCCCGGCATTGCCTGGGCCGCCTGGTTGCTGGTCGCCGCCACCGGCGGTCAGGCCCTGCAGATTCTGCTGCTGGGCCAGCGCGCCCCGGTCAGTGGCTGGCAGCTGATCCTGCTGCTGATCCTGGCCGTGGCCGTCTACCGCGCACGCGGCAATCTGGCCCAGCTGTTCGGAGGTCGCTGACATGCTCACCGCTGCACTACTCGCCCAAATCATGCAGTGCCCACTGCCACGCGCCCAGCGCTGGGTCGATCCGCTCAATGCGGCCATGAAGCGCTTTGGCATCAGCACGCCGGTGCGCGCGGCCTCCTTCCTGGGTCAGCTCGGCCATGAGAGCCTGAGTCTGTCGCGGGTGGAAGAATCGCTCAGCTACAGCCGCGCTCGCCTGCTGGACGTGTTTGGTAGCTACGTCGACGCCGATGAAGCAGCGGCCTTTGTGCACCAGCCGGTCAAACTGGGCAATCGGGTCTATGCCAAGCGGAATGGCAACGGCACCGAGACCAGTGGCGATGGCTACCTGTTCCGAGGGCGCGGTCCGATGCAGCACACCGGCCGGGGCAACTATCGGCATGTCGGTCAGCTTATTGGCCAACCGCTGGAAGAACAGCCGACCCTGCTGCTGGAGCCGGAAATCGGCGCCATGGCCGCTGCGGCCTATTGGCACGATGCCGGCCTCAACAGCCTAGCCGACAAGCGCGACGTGTTGGCCGTCAGCCGCACCGTGAACCTGGGTAATGCGCGCAGCCGCGCCACGCCCAACGGCCTGGCCGATCGCACCGCACGCACCACCCGCGCCCTGGCCGTGCTGGGCGTGCGCTGATGCTCCAGCGCCTCCTGCTAGCGCTGATCTTGGTGCTGGCCACGGCCGGCCTGTTCAGCTGCCAACAGATCCGCGTCAGCCGCGCCATAACGGCACTGGATCGTGCCAACGACGCCCTGGACCGCGCCAACGCCGAGAAGGCGGACTTGGCCAGCCAGCTCACCTTGGCCCAGGGCACCACCCGCGTCGTGACCCAATACGTGGACCGCATCCAGGTCGTACGCGAGCGCGGCGCCACCGTCGTCAAAGAGGTCCCTGTCTATGTCACTCAAAATGCGGATGCTGCCTGCGCTGTGCCTGCTGGCTTCGTGCAGCTCCATGACGCCGCCGCGACCGGCCAGCCCGCCGCAGGCGTTGCCGGCGATCCTGATGCGCCCGCCGCCGGCCTTGCACTCTCTACCGTCGCCCGCACCGTCGCCAGCAACTACGCCCTCTGCCATGCCACAGCCGAGCAAGTGATCGGCCTGCAGGGCTTGGTGAGGGAACTGCATGCCGCACTCGGTGGCCAGGAACACGCCCCATGAAAAAGCCGCAGCTGCTACGCCAGCACCTGGTGGCCGCCCTGCCCTGCTTGCAGGCCGATCCCGAGCGCCTGCTGATCTTTGTCGACAACGGCGGTGTGGCCGGCACCTACCGACCCGGGGCCTCGTTTGAGTACCGCTATACACTGGACCTGGTGCTGACCGACTTTGCCGGCGCCCCGGAGGCGGTGATGGTACCGCTGCTGCAGTGGCTGACCCGCCATCAATCCGAACTGCTGGCCAATCCGGCCAACCGCGATAAGCTGACCTTTGAGGTCGATGTGCTGTCCGACAACCTGGTGGATTTGGCCATCAAGCTGCCGCTGACTGAGCGCGTGCGTGTGGTGCGCGATGCCACTGGCATGCTTGTGCTGGAGCACTTGCCCGAGCCGCCGACCGAGGACGAACACGCCGATACGCTGGCCGGTGGTGCGCTGCTGGCCGAGGGTGTGGTGATCGCCACGCTGCCGGCCATCGCGCAATGAACGAAGATCTGCAGCGCCTTGAGAATTGGGTCGCACCGCTCTTGCATCAGCTGCAACCGGCCCAGCGCAGCCGGCTGGCTCGGACGGTAGGCACCGTGCTGCGCCGCGCGCAGCAACAGCGCATCGGGGCACAGAAAAATCCGGACGGCTCGCCCTATGCGGCCCGTCGCAATCCGCCTAGCCGACGCGCCAAGGCCGGGCGCATCAAGCGCGGGGCAATGTTTGCCAAGATCCGACAGGCGCGCCATCTGCGCGTGCGTGCAAACCCCAATGAAGTGGCCGTGGGCTTTACCGGACGCGTCTCGCGTATCGCTATGGTCCACCAGGAAGGCCGCGCCGACAGCGTGAGCAAAGGCGGCCCGCGTGTGACCTATCAGCGGCGTCAACTGTTGGGATTCACGTCGACCGATGAGCAGTTGATCCGCGATACCCTGTTGCGACATTTGTCGGCATGCTGACTATCCCAGCCCCCAATTAGTCAGGAAAATATCGACATCATTCGAGCGGCGCCAGGGACGAAATGCTACATGGTGCAGGAAACCCAAAACTTGTAACCCTATGAAAGTAGCCGATACAAACGCGACATCCAAGATTTCATCCAATGAGATACGCAATGGCGAGGGCACGCAGCGTCCCAACCTTGCAAAACTTCCCGGGCTAAGCTCGGTTTCTAATAGTTCAAGCCCGGCACCTCGCACGATGGCTGAGTGGAGGAGCCACGGCCTGAAGAGCCCGGCGGGATTGGATCACTCACAACAAGCGTCCCAGAAGATGGCTCGTGCGCTAGTTCCTGTACTCAAAA
>NZ_JAAIUZ010000041.1:0-2500 GCF_010894375.1 Stenotrophomonas sp. B1-1
GCGCAGCTGCGTTTCACTTCCGAGTTCGGGATGGGATCGGGTGGTTCCACAGCGCTAATTTCACCAGGGAGGCTTTTGGAGAGTCGCACTCGTCCCGATGGGACAAGGCGCCAGCCTCGCATAGTTCTTGTGACGTAGCGTGCACTTGGATGCTCTTACGACGCTGTCGTAAAGCCAAGGCAACTTGAGGTTATATGGTCAAGCCGCACGGATCATTAGTATCAGTTAGCTCAACGCATTGCTGCGCTTACACACCTGACCTATCAACCACGTAGTCTACATGGTTCCTTCAGGGGGCTTGTGCCCCGGGAGATCTCATCTTGAGGCGCGCTTCCCGCTTAGATGCTTTCAGCGGTTATCGCTTCCGAACATAGCTACCCGGCAATGCCACTGGCGTGACAACCGGAACACCAGAGGTTCGTCCACTCCGGTCCTCTCGTACTAGGAGCAGCCCCTCTCAAATCTCCAACGCCCATGGCAGATAGGGACCGAACTGTCTCACGACGTTCTGAACCCAGCTCGCGTACCACTTTAAATGGCGAACAGCCATACCCTTGGGACCGACTACAGCCCCAGGATGTGATGAGCCGACATCGAGGTGCCAAACACCGCCGTCGATATGAACTCTTGGGCGGTATCAGCCTGTTATCCCCGGAGTACCTTTTATCCGTTGAGCGATGGCCCTTCCATACAGAACCACCGGATCACTAAGTCCTAGTTTCCTACCTGCTTGATCCGTCGATCTTGCAGTCAAGCACGCTTATGCCTTTGCACACAGTGCGCGATGTCCGACCGCGCTGAGCGTACCTTCGAGCTCCTCCGTTACTCTTTAGGAGGAGACCGCCCCAGTCAAACTACCCACCATACACGGTCCCCGACCCAGATAATGGGCCCAGGTTAGAACGTCAAGCACGACAGGGTGGTATTTCAAGGATGGCTCCGCTGCAGCTAGCGCCACAGTTTCATAGCCTCCCACCTATCCTACACAGACGAACTCAACGTTCAGTGTAAAGCTATAGTAAAGGTTCACGGGGTCTTTCCGTCTTGCCACGGGAACGCTGCATCTTCACAGCGATTTCAATTTCACTGAGTCTCGGGTGGAGACAGCGCCGCTGTCGTTACGCCATTCGTGCAGGTCGGAACTTACCCGACAAGGAATTTCGCTACCTTAGGACCGTTATAGTTACGGCCGCCGTTTACTGGGGCTTCGATCAAGAGCTTCGCCTTGCGGCTGACCCCATCAATTAACCTTCCAGCACCGGGCAGGCGTCACACCCTATACGTCCACTTTCGTGTTTGCAGAGTGCTGTGTTTTTGATAAACAGTCGCAGCGGCCTGGTTACTGCGACCCTCGGTAGCTTATGCTCGCATGAGCCACCACCAAGGGTGCACCTTCTCCCGAAGTTACGGTGCCATGTTGCCTAGTTCCTTCACCCGAGTTCTCTCAAGCGCCTGAGAATTCTCATCCTACCCACCTGTGTCGGTTTACGGTACGGTCTGCGTAAGCTGAAGCTTAGGAGCTTTTCCTGGAAGCGTGGTATCAGTGACTTCGCCATAAAGGCTCGTCTCGGTGCTCGGTCTTAAAGGATCCCGGATTTGCCAAAGATCCAAACCTACCGCCTTTCCCCAGGACAACCAACGCCTGGTACACCTAACCTTCTCCGTCCCTCCATCGCACTTACGCGAGGTGCAGGAATATTAACCTGCTTCCCATCGACTACGACTTTCGTCCTCGCCTTAGGGGCCGACTCACCCTGCGCCGATTAACGTTGCGCAAGGAAACCTTGGGCTTTCGGCGTGCGGGTTTTTCACCCGCATTATCGTTACTCATGTCAGCATTCGCACTTCCGATACCTCCAGCAGACTTCTCAATCCACCTTCAACGGCTTACGGAACGCTCCTCTACCGCGCATAACAAAGTTATGCACCCCAAGCTTCGGTTCTGTGCTTAGCCCCGTTAAATCTTCCCCGCAGACCGACTCGACCAGTGAGCTATTACGCTTTCTTTAAAGGGTGGCTGCTTCTAAGCCAACCTCCTGGCTGTCTGTGCCTTTCCACATGGTTTTCCACTTAGCACAAAATTTGGGACCTTAGCTGTGGGTCTGGGTTGTTTCCCTTTTCACGACGGACGTTAGCACCCGCCGTGTGTCTCCCATACAGTCCGTCTCGGTATTCGGAGTTTGCAATGGTTTGGTAAGTCGCGATGACCCCCTAGCCATAACAGTGCTCTACCCCCGAGAGGATACATATGAGGCGCTACCTAAATAGCTTTCGAGGAGAACCAGCTATCTCCGGGTTCGATTAGCTTTTCACTCCTAATCACACCTCATCCCCTACCTTTGCAACGGGAGTGGGTTCGGGCCTCCAGTGCGTGTTACCGCACCTTCACCCTGGGCATGACTAGATCACCCGGTTTCGGGTCTACTGCCCGCGACTATGCGCCCTTATCAGACTCGGTTTCCCTTCGCCTCCCCTATACGGTTAAGCTTGCCACGAACAG
>NZ_JAAIUZ010000042.1:0-5155 GCF_010894375.1 Stenotrophomonas sp. B1-1
GCGGTGGCGTCGATGATGTAACCGCCGGCCTTGAGCTCGCGGAACTTGGCATTGATCGACTCGATCATGTCCTTGACCAGGGTCGGGTGCATGGGCAGGTCGATGTACTGCAACTGCGCCTCGGCGATGGTGTCGGCCAGGATCTGTGCGGTACGGGTGGCTGACTCGAACGCAAACAGCGGATCATCACTGAGCGTGCGGCATCCCCAGAAGCGATAGCCGCGGCTGTTGATCAGCGTGGTGATGTCATTGGCATTGAGCAGGCCGGCATCGGTCTGCGGATCCTGCAGGTCCCAGGTGACATCGGCGCTGATGCCGGTCACGCCCTGCACCGGCACATTGGACAGGGTCTTGTGCCAGCCGGTTCGCTGATCGATCAGGGCGCGCAGGCCGATCGCCCGTGCGGTGGCGTAGCTGGTGGCCGGGGCATTGGCGGTGGTATCCCAGGCCAGGAAATCGGGCCACATCATCATCAGCTCGCGATCGCCAAATTCCTTGCGGTAGGTCAGGATCTCCGCCACGGTTTTGGCTTCACCCACGCCCACGTAGGCAATGGCGCGTAGCTTCTTGCAGATCGACGCCAGGGCCGTGGTGACCGGCTTGGGATCCAAACCGGGTGCGCCGATGATGCGCGGCTTGACGCCCAGCTTGCTCTCGGCCACCAGTAGCGCCTGCAGGCCGGTATAACGGCCCTCGACCACCGTGCCGATGACATTGCTGATGGTGGCATCTTCATCCTCGCCTTCTTCCACCCGCACCACCACGGTAACCGGGTTGGACTGGTCGGCGATCGCCGTCAGTACGCCGGCCAAGGTGCCGGTGGTGCCGGCCTTGCCAATGGCGCCACGCACGTCGGTCAGCAGCACCGGGATATCCAGCGGGAAGGTGGCCTCATCGGCGTCGGGAGCGGTACACACCACACCGACGATGGCCGTGGCCACGGTGCGGATGGGGCGGATGCCGCCGTTGAGTTCAACCACGCGCACGCCGTGGTGGTAATCCTGGGCCATGGGGGGCTCCTGTGGTTAGAGGGTGGGGAAACGAAGGGGAACGGTGAGCGAGGTGGCCGGGCGGCCATCGCTGGGTCGGTAGTCCAGCTCGAGCAGGAAGGCGCCCGGCGCGCCAGCCGGCGCCAAGGCAATGCGGGTCAGCCGGATCCGGCTCTCCCAGCGCATCAAGGCGGTGGCAATGGCGCCAAACAGCTGCAGGCGCGTGCGCTCGTTGAAGGGCTGGTCGATCAGGTCCGGCAGCAGCGAGCCGTAGTCGCGGCGCTGGACGCGTGAGCCCAGCGGGGTGGTCAGAATGTCGGCGATGGATTGCATCAGATGTGCCGTACCGGCAATGGCGCGGCCCGTGGTGGCGTTCATGCCGCTCATTGCGGCGCTCCGGTGTTACCGCTCCCAGGCTGTACGCCCGGGTGGGTATGACCGGCCAGGCTGATGCCACCGCCTACGACATCGTCGCTGGCCTCGATCGCACCTGACACGCTTACATCACCGGTGATGGTCACCGGGCCGGTGATGCGCACGCCGCCATCGGCAACAATGGACACGGTCCCGCCGGCGGGCAGGGTGGCAGCCAGCGCGTGTGCAGCGCTGTCATAGGCCACGGTGGCACCGTCGGCGAACTGGATCAGGGTCAGGTCAGGGCTGCTGGACGGTGCCGGGAACGCATCGCAGAACAGCCCGCGGAGGGCGATGGCATTGGCCAGGTCGCCATCCACGCACAGCAACAGCACTTGCTCGCCGATTGACGGAGGTGCCCACACGCGCGTAGCGCCCGCCGCTGGGCTAAGCCAGGGGATCAGGTCGGTGTGTACTTCACCACTGCGCACGCGACAACGCGCCGAGGCGTGATCGATCTGGCTGATCGCTCCCTCGCGCAGGAGATTGTTGAGTTGTTGGGGCAGGCGCGAATCCATGCGCATACGGTGCGGCACGCCACTCGCGCGCGCACGGAGTGGGCTGTGTAGCAGCGCACCGTACAAGCGCACGACAACGGTACGTGATGACCGGACGCGTTCACGCGTGCGTGATGGAATTGCGCAGAAGGTAGGGCTGCCAGTGGGCGAACTGGCGCGATGAAGGAGCTCAGGTCACGTGGGGTACCTGAGCTAATTGCCCCTCCAGATCCTGCTTCGTCTCTCCCGTCGAGGCAGGTCTGGAGGGCGCAATGTTTAGGTTCGCTGGAATCGAACCCTTCTTGGGCTGGTCGTCATGCCTAGCTACTGCAGCTGACACTCAGCGGCAGAAGGGAAACCGATCGTCTCCCCTTGGCCTTTGCAGCGAACGAGGATCTGCTGTCCCTTAGACAGCCCGGCGGCAACATCCTTGGACAGTCCATGCAGCTGGACCCACTGGAACGTTCCAGCTGCCAGTTGCACTACCGGGTCATCGCCAATACCGGATTGAATCGACTGCACTTTGCCGGAGATTAGCAGCGACTTGCCCTTGAAGCGGGCATCTGCAGAAATCTCATTTTCCGCGTAAGCACTGTAAAGCTGCTCGGCCGAGACGGAAATCGGCACGGCGGCTGGGGGCGCTTTCACCGCAGAATCTGTGAGCTCAGCGGTGGCTGACGTGTTCGATGTATTCGCCTTGGGTGCGGAGGTTTGCGCAGCGGCATTAACCCCCATGGCTAGGATGCTCACGCCAATGAAATAGACAATCGGTGACGCGACCAGGGACAGAATGAGTTGGAACAAGCCTTTCGTCGCGCCCCCTTTGGCCATGGCTACGATGGCCAACACGAACGCCACCAGGTTAAGGGGCCAGCCCACGAATATGCCGATGCCGGGCAGTGGGAGTAGGAAGCACAACCATGCAATCCCAAGAATGATCCAAGCAGCCTTCCCGGCAGGGTGGGTTTGCGTGTTTCCGTTTGTTATAGCGTTCAAAGCAACTCCATTTGTATTGGCGGGCGAGTTCGGAGACACCCATACAGCCCCTTCCGGTGACTAGCGACTGCTCCGTGTCTTCGCGATATCGGACATCTGCCTATGGTCATCAGTGTCCAGCCCATATTTCGCTCCTGCTATATGGTTGCTGGCCATAGATATCCTTCGAATTTCTCGTCCAATTTTGCACGCCCGTATTTCAGGAATTGTTGCATCCAGTTCCTTGCTTACAATTGCTCGTGGCTACTGAGAGGGCTGTGGTGGAGCCTGATCAGTTATTCCATCAGGTAGCGGCTGGCCCGGCGGCAGTGGCGATGCAACGCTCCCGTCGGCCTTGTGCCACAGCGGTCGGCCACTGTAATCAGGGATCAGCTCCCAGGCCTGTGCCTGCGCATTCCACGCGTTGCGCAGCGGCGCACCCGGCTCGATGGTCAGCGGCGGCAGCACCGTCACCGCTTCCGGCAGGTCGTCACCCAGCTGCAAACGATTGGGCAGCGGGGTGGCGGTACCGGTGTCCCACAGCATCACGCCGCGATAGTCCGGCACGAGCTCCCAGGCCTGGCGTGCAGCGTCCAGGCGTAGCCACTGGTACGGACCAGGCTCGACGGTGGGCGCAAAGGCCACCACGTTCTCCGGCAGCGGCCAGGTGCCATCGGCGGAAGGGAATAGGCGCACCGGGCGCAGGTAGGCGCCGGTGGCCAGATCAACGCTGTGGCCGTAGCGGTGTTCGGAGGTATCCATAGAGGCGTCCTCAGTAGACGATGCAATAGAGCATACCGACGCCGGCCGGCAGATTACGCAGGCCGCCGGTGGCGGTGATGGTGGTGTCGTGGGTGTGGTCGCCGGTGGCGGCGATGTAGATCTCATGGGCATGGCTGCCGGCCCCGTTCATGCCCACGTTGTGGGAATGGTGACCGCCGTCGTTGAGCCAGATGCCCGTGGCCGAGGCGCTGGTTCCGACGGGGTTGGGCGAGGTGATACCCGCAGCGGACCAGCCGCCGCTGCCGCCGCCGGCATTGGGTCCGACCCAGGTATGGGTATGGCCGGGATCGTTGACATAATGGCTGTGCGAGCCCTGGCCGTCGGTCCAGCTGCCGTGGACGTGATCGCCCACCCCGCTGGAGCTGGCACCATGCCCGTGGCCACCGGCACCGGCCGTGCTGGCCTGGTGTGCGTGGCCGATGACCTCACCGTGGGTGGCGGTACCGATCCGGCTCTGATCGCTCTGGTGCACCGGCACGGTGCCCTCGATCAGGTTGGGCAGGTTAAAGGTACTGGCGCCATCGCCAGCGCCATAGCGGGTGCCGATGGCGGCAAACAGCGCAGGATAGGTTTGCCGGCTGACAGCGGCGCCATTGCACGGCAGGGTGCCGGCCGGGGCGGTGGCACCGGCAAAGGCAAACACTTGGCCGGGGATGTGTGTGCTGGCCGGTACGCCGGTCATGTTGGCCCAGTCCAGGTAGAAGGCGCCGTGCTGGCCATCGAGTAGATCAGCGTCCAGGTCGTTGCCATCGCCTTCGTCCTTGAGGGCGGCGCCCTTGAGCTCGAGCAGGGTGCGCAGGGCGGCCTGGGTGGCGGCGGCCAGTAGCTGTCTGGTCAGTGCATTGGGGGCACCCTTGCCCAATCGATCATCGAGCGCGGCACGCATCGCAGCGGACGTCACTGCGCGCTGCGCATCCGTGCCGGCGATCGCCTCGGCCGAGGTGGTCAACTCCACCACACCCATCTCGGTGGTGGTGGCTGGTGGGTTGAGAAACTCGGTGCTGCCAAAGGCGATGCTGGTGGCCTCCACATCGGTCAGAACCATGTCGGCGGCCAGCATCAAGATCGCCTGGCCAGACTTCTCCAGGATCACCTCCTCCTGGCCATACACGCACAGCAAAGTGCCATCGTCCAGGTACAGGCCGATGCCGCGTAGTGCGTAGGTGTCGCTGCCCTCATCGCGCAGGCTGATGTGGATGACATCCTCAGCCACCGCCTTGCCGCCAAAGGTCTCTAGCCGCTTGAACTCACCAGGCAGCATGGTATCGCCGCCTGCCGGATCGGGGGTGAAGGCCTGCTCGGTCAGGCCGATGGCGGTCACGGTGACGGCACGGGTGCCGGTGTTGGGGGCGTTGATCAGCGCCGCGCGGCCGGCGGCGGTAAAGGTTAGCGGCAGGGCGCTCATGGGGTCTCCTGGGAAATGCGCAGGCGGCGGTAGACGGCCGGGCGCAGCGCGCCGGCCAGGCCGAGCGATCGCTCAAAGGCCAGCGCCTGGGT
>NZ_JAAIUZ010000043.1:0-5037 GCF_010894375.1 Stenotrophomonas sp. B1-1
GTCACCGGGCAAGGCAAAGCGCACCGTGGCTGTGCCCTGGTTGAGCTTGCGATCGAAGTAGTGCTCCTGGGTGTACAGGCCCTTGAGTGGTGCCAGGTCAAAGCCGCGGGCCGTGCTCAGATAGGCATCGGCGGCCGCGTTGGGGCGCTCCACCGTCTGCGGGTGGTGCTTGGAGTAGTCATCAAACAGGTCCGGATACAGCTCGCGAACCCTGATTTCGTGACGGCACTTGGACAGCCGCCCGCACCGCAGGATCCACGGATGCTCGGCATGGGTGTAGAAGTTGTCCTTCTCGCCACAGTTGGGGCAGCGACCACGCAGGAAGCTGCCGCGTCGCTTGAGGCTGTAGTCGCGCTCCAGGCACGCCAGGACTTGCTCGAGGATGTGGATCTCCATCGGTGATCTCAGCGCTTGAACGTAGAGGGCAGGCGCACGATGCGCCCGCCGGCGGCCTGGAAGGCCTTGATCTGTCGGCGCAGGGCGTCGGCCTCAGCGGCCTTCTGCGATGGACTGACCGGCACAAAGTCGGCCGGGGCCTTAACCAGGGGCTGGTGCTGGACGGTGGTCCAGCCGTGCTTGCTGCTCATCAGCCGGCCTCCGGATAGACCACGCCACAATCGACCAGGGCTATGCCCCGATCGGTCAGCTCCAACGCGAATGCGTCGGACCGGCTGTAGCGCAGCAGGCCCAAACACACCAGCTTGGCCACCGGCTCGGCAGTGAAGGTGGACGACAGGCCCTTGTCCGAAGGCCTGCGGCCCACATAGCCGGTACCGGTGTGGACCAGACCCTGATGGCGGGCGGCGGATTTCAGGCAAAGCTGCGCCGTTGGCGGCAGGGCCGCCAATTCAAGAATAAGCATGGGGGAAACCTCAGTTAGCTGGGTTTAGGGGCTGGGACTATCGAAGATGTCCAGCTGGGCATCGTTTTGCTGTTGGCGCAGGGCGCGCTCGGCAAGGGCGCGCTCATACGCCGGGGTCGGGGGCAGGTCACAGGCCGGGGCATTGGGAATGCCGCTGGGGCTGACCAGGCCGGTGATCTCGGTGTGGCCAGAGTAGCTGGCCGAGCACAACGGGTTTTGGCACACGTACACGTCGTTACGCAGGTGCGGATGCAGGAGGTAGCTGGTGCGCTTGACCAGCACCGAATGGCAAGCGCCGCAGTGGAAGACGCCTTTGCGCGAAATGACGGGTGCGTGCATGGTCATCAGTCCTGGAGGGTGCCGATCTTCATGCCGAGCAGCACGGCGGCACGATGGGCTTGCCCTCGTTTGCACTTAGAACGGCCACCCAGGACTTGATGGACTGTTGACTCAGACAGGCCATGCCGGCGGGCGAAGTCGGCTACGGACTCTCCGCGCAACTCCAAGCTGGCGCGCGCTTGGGCGGCGGTTCTGAGAGAAATGGAATTCTCGGCATTCATGCGAGATAGTGCGCTCTTGTCTGGCTTGATGTGGATGATGCTCTAAAAATAGATCATCCGCAATAGGAAATGCGATAAAAAATGGCAATTCACGAAAGACTCAAGAGTGAGCGCAAGCGCCTTGGCTTCACTCAGGAAGATTTTGCAGCTCTAGGTGGGGTCAATCGGACTGCTCAAGGCCGATACGAAAAGGGCCTTAGTTCACCTGGCTTGGAATACATGGAAGCGCTGGCGCGAGTCGGTGTAGACGTCCAATTCGTGATCACGGGGGGGCGAGGGATAGCCCTGAATCAATTGGAGTCGGCCCTGATCGGAGGCTTTCGAAGTGCTCCAGACCGCCTGCGTAGGGCCGCGCTTGCTGTACTGGGCGCTGATGACGCGGATGGCGAGCATGCATCGGGGGGCGCCACAGGTGCGGCGATTTCGGTTGCTGGTCAAGTTGCGCAGAACGTGAAGGCCAAGAACTTCAGCCAGAAGGGCGCAACCTTCACAATTAATGCCGACAAAGCTAAGCGCAGCAAATCACCCAAATGAATATTGGGGTGCTCCGAATCGTGCTGGCTGCAAGAGCCAACAGGCAGCGGCAATCCAGGACGGTGCGCCACGCACTCGAGGCCATTCAGTTGCAGCTGAAACTACCGTCGCCACTTTGATGGTGGCAATCGATCTCATTCGAATTTCGCCAGCAGACGACCCACCGTGCTCGCGTTCGAGCATCATGCAATCCGCCGCATCCATGGCGGATGCGGCAATTGCCCGTAGAGCGGCCTACGACAAACGGACGTGCGTGCGAACGTGTCGCGTGCGCACAACACTGGGTGCAGTCCGATCTGTTCGAACTGCGCCTGCTAACACAGAGGTGACAATGAGTCGGCCAGACGAAAACGAAGATGCGCCCAGCTTGGAGCACTACCACGGACACTTTGCGCCGCCCGAGCGCAGCCCGATTCCAGAGCGACAACAGAGCGAGTCGCAGCAATTGCCACCGAAGAAGGAGTGACATGGGTCCAGACGCCACCACCGCACGCACACCGGCAACCGCTGAACGTACCAAGGGGGAGGCGCTTCTGGACGTTGAATACGCACTGGAACTGGCCGTGCTCAGCCAGCGATTATATGAGCGTCTCAATAAGCTCATTGTGCTTGTGTGCTTGCTTGCAGGTAGTGCAGCGTTTGTCACCATTTTTCACCCTAACTCGGTGGTGGTGACCGTCGCCGGGATGGTAGTGGGCCTGCTAACGCTGGTTGAGCAGGTCTACGATTTTCGCGGCAAAGGGATTGTGCATGCGAACTTCGTAAAGCGCTTCAGTCGTCTACGCGTCAAGGCAGGGTCTATGACCCTGGAAGAGCTTGATAGGCATCTTGGAAAGATCAATCAGGAAGCGATTCCCGTGGTACAGGGACTTTGCAAAGTGGCGCGCAACAACATGCTCCGGCGGAATGGCTACCTGGACTTCGTGCGGCCGCTCACTCGATGGGAGCGCGCACTGCAGGTTTGGGTGTAACCGAGAATCATCCCGCCGCCTGTGGTGGCCCCGGCTCGCCACTGCGTTCGAGCCCGAGCGCGTTGGCGAACCGGGGCTTCATTTATCCCTAATTCCATGGGAGTTTCAGGGAAAATGGCTGCTTCGTATATGGATTTGTGACGGGTGGCTCGGACGGATACGGAATTCCTGCGCATGCGTAGCCCAGGGCAAGTTGGACATGTCCCACCGCGAGGTCGCCCATTCGGCCGTACGAACTGCCTTCTGCGGTGGCGTACAGGTCGGACAGGCCGACGTGGTTCGGTTCTAGCTCAAACTCATCAACTAGATCGGCGAAGGCGTCCGTAACTTCGTTTGAGGAGGATATATCGACCATTAGCGTGTTCGTGTCTACGCTTATTTTGCCGAGATCGCCGGGTATCAAGTTATTCGTCTGTTGGAATTTTGCTAGCACTACTTCGTCTATTTTCTCTGGAGTGGGGCAGTCGCTCGCGATGGCGGTTGGTGCGAGTGTTATCAGCGCCATTGTGGATGTGGCGAAGATTAAGGCTGTTCTATACATGGGAGTGCTCCGCGTGGTGTGATTGACCGAATACCGCAGGGGGCGCCAAACTTGCGTGAAATTTCCTTGCGCTACGAAATGATAACGTCTTATCCGAGACGCTCGTTTGACGAGCGCCGCTTCTCGGTGCTGCTAGACGCAAGTGGGACTGAGGTCGCCCGAACGCTAGGCCTTTGAGCTGGTGAAGCTGGTCAGCGTTTGGCTTTACGGGCTTGGCAGTTAGTTTGCCGTGCGCTCAGCACATTCGCTCGAGCTCCAGCGCGGTGGAAAATCCGCCGCTTCCGTCGAGGGTGTGGGTGGTCTTGGCCACCAGCCAATCGGTGCCATCGATCTCGGGTTTGAACCCGCGCACCGTCACGGTTTGCTCGGGATAAATGTCCGCCCGACCCAGCGCCAAGCGATAGCTCAACTGCGCGGTGCCGCGCTCTAAGCGCTTGAATTCCGCTTCGGCCTGCTGGCGTGCTTCCTCCGCGCTGGCGTAGGTCGCCTGCAGCTTCTTCTCGTTATCGGCCGTTCCCACCAGCACGCCATTGCGACGTGCGTTGCGGCGATCGCTCCAGTAGGCGCGTACACCGGTGTAACTGTCCCGATCGGCGACGGTGTAGCGATGCTGGTCACCGGAGGCGCGGGTGATGAGCACGCCTGGCAGCGGTGTGCCGCTGGCGGTAACGCCGGCACCGATCGGCGCAAAGATCAGGGTGCCCGCTTTGACCGTAGACACCGCATCGAAGCGCTTGGCCAGGCGGGTGAGCAAGTTGATATCGCTCTCGTTGGCCTGATCCAAGTGCGGTATCGCGACACCGGCCAGATTGGCGGCGATGGACGGCCGCAGTGCGTGCTCGGCGGCGATCGCACTGAGGATTTCTCCCAAGGTAGTGTCGTGCCAACTGCGCTCGCGCCGCGTGCGAACTGCGCCGGTCAGATCGGCCGAGCGCGCCCGAATACTGACGATATCGGGCGCGCCACTGTGCTCGACGTCATCGACCTTGAAGGTGCCCTTGTCAAACAGCCCACTGTCGCGCCAGCCGATGGCCACCTGCAGCGTCACACCGCGTCGCGGTAGCGCCAGGCGCCCGTCATGGTCATGCACGCGTAGGGTGACTTCGTCGGCCTGATCGCCTCGGCTTTCGGTCAGCGACAGATCCAGCAGACGCGGGGCCAACCGGTCCGTCAGGTCCTGCCCGTCGAGCAGGACCTGCCAGGCCGGAATGGGGTAGGGCGCCGTCCTCATGGCACCTCCTGCGCGATGCCATCGTCATCGCGCTCCAGCTGCAGCTGAAACTCGATCAGGCGTGGGGTGCCGTCGGGGAAGAACTCCTTGCGGGTTTCGCTCAGGCTGACGATCACATAGGCGCCGTACACCCGGCCGGTGCCTTCCACCAGAGCGTGCGGTGTGCCCTGGTCGGCCAGCTCGCGCAGGCCATCGAGCACGTGGAGGTCCTCGACCAGCTCGGCACTGATGGTGCCTTGCAGACTGATGGCGTCATCCCCCAAGCCGACGTACTGCCGGGCAGGTCGGGCGTGCAGGCGTTCGCTGCTGGCATGGCGCCAGGTGAGCTGGCGTTGAAA